>WRHT01000061.1 GCA_009783115.1 Desulfovibrionaceae bacterium
AGCCAGGGGTTGGGCAGAGCCACTCCGTCGTCGAAGTTGGTGGTGGAGCGGTTATCCAGTTCGCCGAAGCCTTCGCCCTGGGCCATAAGGGTCTTCTGGCGCCAGGAAATCCACCAGAGGCTGCTGCCGGCCGTCATCATGGTGCCGACGAGGCCGAATACCGGGGCGGAGAAGAGGGTGGTGCCGAAGTAGGTGGCCGGGATCATGTTTTGGATCTGCGGGGAGCCAGGCATGCAGGTCATGGCGAAGGTGAAGGTTCCGATGCAGATGGAGCCGGGGATGAGCCGGCGGGGAATCCCCGCGTCTTTGAAAAGAGCGTAGGCGAAAGGATAGACCGCGAAGGGGGCCACGAACATGCTGATGCCGCCGTAAGTGAGCACGGCGGTGGTCAGGGCCACGGCCACGCAGGCGTGTTTGGAGCCGAGTTTTTCAGCGAAGAGTTTGGCGATGGAGCGGGCGCAACCGCTCTCTTCCATGATTTTTCCGAAGACCGCGCCCAGAAGGAAGATGGGAAAGAAGTTTTTCACATAGATTACGCCGCGGGTCATGAAGATTTCCGTGTAGGAAGGCAGGAGTGGCCAGCCGGCGGTCACGGCCGCCAGCAGGGCGCAGACCGGCGCGAACAGGATGACCGACAGGCCGCGGTAGGCGATGTAGGTCAGCAGAAGCAGAGACAAAATAATTCCGATAACCATAGTCTATCCTCCGGAAGTAGATTGTGTGGCAGCAGGGGTTCGCCCCGTCCGCGGGCTGATCAAAAAAACTCCTGGTGTCGTTAGGTTAGCCGCCGTCAAAATAAAAAACCACCTACACAAGAAGTATATCTCTCTTTTTTATCAGAATTATTTGTTCAGTTCAAGCGTAAAAATTTTATTGAGGACGGATATTCGTCTTGCCCTGCCGCCGAAAAAATTGGCTTTCAGGAAAAGATTGGGATATGTTGTCCGCAACCTTAAATAAGGAGAAAGAACCATGCAAAAGTATGTCTGCTCCGTCTGCGGCTATGAGTACGATCCGGCGGAGGGCGACCCGGACGGCGGGGTGAAGCCCGGCACCCCCTTTGATAAATTGCCCGAGAGTTGGCTGTGCCCGGTGTGCGGCGAACCCGTGAGCGAGTTTACCCCTTCCTGAGGCGGGGAGGACTGGAAGCGTTATGCTGCCGGTGGAACTGAAAAAAGACATTTTCTGGGTGGGGGCTGAGGACTTCGGGCGCCGTGATTTCCACGGCTACTCCCTGTCTCCCCGCGGCACTACCTATAACGCCTATCTGCTCAAGGACCGGAAGAACGTCCTCTTCGACACCGTGGACGCGCAGGCGGCCGCATCCATGCTGGATCGCCTGGAGCAAGTTCTGCCGGTCTCCAAGGTGGACTACATCGTGACCAATCATTTGGAGCCGGATCACGCGGGGGCTTTGGCATACATGGTGGAGCGCTGCCGTCCTGAAAAAATTTTTTGTTCCGCCGCTGGCCTAAAATCCATGGCCGGACATTTCGACATCAGCGGCTGGCCGGTACAGGCCGTGCAAAACGGCGAGACGATCAGCGCCGGCCGGCGGAGTATCCGCTTCGTGGAAACCCGTATGCTGCACTGGCCTGACAGCATGTTTTCCTATATCCCCGAAGAAAAACTGCTGATCAGCGGCGATGCCTTCGGCCAGAATCTGGCCTCCGGCTGCCGCTACGCCGATGAGATTGACCACGCTCTCCTGGTTCATGCCATTGAGGAATATTACTATAATATTGTGCTGCCCTTTTCTCCCCAGGTGCTCAAAACCCTGGATTTGGCCGCTGAACTGAAACTGGAGCCGGAGATCGTCGCCCCGGACCACGGGTTAGTCTTCCGGCGCCCGGAGGACGCGGCCTTCATCCTGGACAAGTACCGGGAACTGGCCCTGCAGAGGCCCCGTAAAAAGGCGCTGATTTTTTACGATACCATGTGGCGCAGCACGGAGCGCCTGGCCGGGATGGTGGCCGAGGGGCTGGATAAAAGCCGGGTTTCCTGCCGGGTGATGAACCTGAAAAACCACCACCACAGCGAGGTGATGACGGAGCTGGCCGGCTGCGGCGCGGTAATCGCAGGTTCCCCTACCCACAATAACGGCGTCCTGCCCCTGGTCAGCGCCATGCTCACCTACATGAAGGGGTTGCGCCCGCTGAACCGCCTGGGCGGAACCTTCGGTTCTTACGGCTGGTCCGGCGAAGCCCAGAAGCACATCGCCGAGTCCATGGAGGGCATGAAGATGGAGCAGCCCGTTTCACCTGTTAAATGCCTGTTCAAGCCCAAGGCCGGGGATTTGGCCGCCGCTTTCGCCCTAGGCGAACAAATCGGCGCGGTCCTGGCCGACCGCTGCCGGGAGTGAGGTTGTAACATGCAGGTATTGCTTTGGATTGCGTTAAGCGTGGGTCTGGCGCAGGCCGGCGGCGGGCTGCTGGAAACCTTGTCTCCTTCGTCGGAACTGTTTGATTCCGGGGGAATCCTCGATCTTTACGGCGATGATGACGAGGATGAAGACGAAGAAGATGACGAGGGGGAAACGGGGCCGGTGGAGGACGAGTTCACCGGGGTTCCGGCCCCGGAGAAGATGGAATTTGTGCTCATCCGCGCCGGTTCTTTCTTCATGGGCGGCGATGAGGCCGACCGGGATACCGACAGGGACGAGTTGCCGCTCCACGAGGTGCGTATCAGCCGGGATTTTTACCTGGGCCGCCACCCGGTCACCCAGGCGGAGTGGAAAAAAGTCATGGGCGGAAACCCCAGCCGTTTCCTGGGCCCGGCGAGGCCGGTGGAAAATGTCTCCTGGGATGACGTGCAGGTCTTTCTGCAAAGCTTGAACCAAAGCGGCGAATACGGAATATGTAGGTTGCCCACGGAGGCGGAATGGGAATATGCCGCCAGGGCCGGGTCATCCGGACCCTACCTGCCCCTTATGGAGCTGGCGGAATACGCCTGGTATCGCGATAATTCCGAGGGACGCACGCATCCGGTGGAGCGGCTCGATCCCAATGCCTGGGGCCTTTACGACATGTACGGCAATGTTTGGGAATGGGTGCAGGATTTTTATGACGGGGATTATTACGCCGCAAGCCCGGAGGCGGACCCGCCAGGTCCGGAGGACGGGGAAGGACGCGTGGTCCGCGGCTGCTCCTGGAACGACGTAACCCGCTGCCGGAGCAGTTTTCGGCTATTTGACGGGCAGGATGCCAGGGATCCCATCACCGGCTTCCGCCTGGTCTGCTCGAAGCCGTGACCGTCCTCCCCCTCCGGGCTGAGGTCTTAAGCATGAAGGGGCGGGGGCTTTTTTCCAGCCTTTTTAACGCCCTGTAGATCCCCAACTGGGAAAAGAGGCTTCCCCCTGGCCGGTGGGGATCAACCTGGGTTCAGCGCCGTGCCTGGTGGTCAGGTAGATTCTTTTTTGCCCGGAACGGCTGGAGGTAAAGGCAATGAAGTAGCTGTCCGGGGCGAATTTCGGCTGTTCATCGCTGCCCGGGCCAAAGCTGATCTGCTGTTCCTTGCCGCTACGCAGGTCGTGCAGAAAGAGGCGGTGGGCATCGCCCATCTGCCTGGCGTAGACTACCAGGGAGCCGTCCGGGCTGATGCTCGGGTCGGTGTTGTATTTGCCTTCCAGGGAAATGCGTTTGGCTTCCTGGCCGTTCATGTCCTGCAGGAAGATGTGCGGGTTGCCCAGGCGGCTGGAAGTGAAAACCATTTTTCTCCCGCTGGCGTCCACCGAGGGGGAAACGTCAATGCCCCAGCTGGAGATGAGTTTGCGTTCCCGCTTGAAGTAATGGTCCAGGAGGAAGATGCTGGGGTTCTGCCCGTCGCTCAGCCCCACCGCCACCTTGTTGTCCGGCATAAAGCAGGGGCCGATGACCGTGTTCCCCGGAAAACGGATGCGCTGCACCCGGCCGTTGGTCGAGTCCCACACGCCCAAGGCGTGGGATTGATCGTCAATGTGGCTGAAGATTATGAAACGTCCGTCATTGGACCAGGCCGGCGAGAGGGCGGCTCCAGGCACATTGGTCACCTGCCGCAGCCTCCGGCCGGTGGGCTGGACAACCCAGACATCCCGCTTGGCCGGGCCGTCGTTTTTGATAAAGGCCAAGGTGGTCCGGAAAAAATCCCCGCGGCCGGTCAGGGCTTCCATAAAACGGGCGCAAAATTCGTCGGCCATATCCTCGGCATCGCCGTTGTTCCGCGCATCCAGACGGACGCCGAACATGAACTTGCCGGTCTCCACCTCAAAGGCGCGCATCTCCACCTGATTCTCGTTCAACCAGGAGGAGGTGATCAGGTTATCCATCCTGGCTAGGCGAAAACGTTCCATGTCCAGTTCCGGCCCGCTGGCCGCGGGCAAGCGCGTTCCGCCGGGAATGATTTCCGGGTCCGCGATTTTGATGAAGGGCAGGATGCCCAGGTTGCGCAAAATCGCCTCCTGGAGCGCCTCCAGACGCGGGCTCTGCCCCAGGGGATCGGACAAGGCCAGATTGACGATGTAGGCTGACGGGGTCACCTGGGAGGCATAAGCCTGGTTCAGGGAAGGCTGGGGAGCGGGCGTAAAGGACGGAACCCGCAGGTCATCAGCCCCCTGGAGGACAGTTGGACAGAAAAGAAGCAGACCGAGGGCCGCCGCCGACAGGCGTAATTTTTTCCAGTTCATCGTTATTAGTCTCCGGCATGGTTCGTGCGTTTTCAAGGCAATCGCCCTATTTCGCCAACAAGGCGCGGGAATTAAACACCAGTTCCAGCTCATACACCTCCCGGCTCAGCGGGGGTTCCATCTTTCCTGCCTCGCGGATGGCCCTGAGCACATTGGCGTCAAAGGCGCTGTTGCCTGAGGGCCTGAGTACCTGTACCCGCACGATGTCGCCGTCTTCGGCGATTTCCAGGCGGGCGAGCAGTTCAAATTCCCGGTTGTCCGAACGCGGAGGCGTGGTGAAGTGCGGACGGATGCGGGAAATAACCGAATCCACATAAATTCCGTAATAGCCTATGCCGTCGCCGCGCCCGCCGCCGATCGGGGCGGCCTGGGCGTTTTGCCCGGCCGCGGCCAAGGCTTCGGCCAGGGTGTTCGCGGCCTGCCTGGGTCCCGCCTGGGGCTGTATTTTCGGCCCGCGCTCCCGGGGCAGGGGGGTGGCCCTGCGTCCCGCGTCATCCAGGGCGGCCAGCAGCATATCCTCATCACTAAGGACAGGCGTTTTTCCGGACACAGGCTCCGGTTCCGGAAGGAGTTGCGGAACCGGGATCTCCGCCGCTTCCGCCGGTTCCGGCAGGCCCGGCGTTTCCGGCCCCGTCTCCGGAAGCGGGGGAAGCGGCGTTGGTTCCACCGCCGCCACGACCGGCAGGGGCGGAAATTCCGGCGCAGTTTCCGCAGCCGGCAGGGGCGGCTCCGCCTCCGTGGTCTCTGTTGCCGGCAGGGATTGGAGTTCCGGCGTGGCTGCCGCGGCCTCCACCTCTTCCGCGACCGGCAGGGGCGAAACTCCAGGCGTCTCCCGGAAATCGGGCGCGCCTTCCGCCTCCGCGGGCAGGGGGCCGGAACCGATGGTCACCCGCCGCAGGTTGAGCGTCGGCAAATCCAGGTTCACCTGTAAAGTTTCCGGCCTGGCCGCGAAGGTAAAGGCCAGCAACAACAGAACATGCAGACAGGAAGAGAGCAAAAAGCTTCCGCCACGCTCGGCCAGGGGGTGGGCGGTGCTATAATTTCTCCTCATACCTTTTCCAGTTTATCCTGAAAGCGCGTACGCTTACTGTTCTTCCCGCCTTTCAGCCGCAATGCCCAGATCCATTATGCCGGCGGCCTTGATTTGCCCCATAACCTCCACCACCAGTCCGTAAGGCACGGTTTTATCCGCCTGCAGAAAAAGGCGGCGCCCCGGCCCGGTCACGGCCCGGGCCAGGACTTTATCCAGGTTTTCCATGCCGACCTGGGTTTTGCCCAGAAAGATATTTTGCTCCGCGGTGATGCTGATTACCAGGTTTTCTTCGTCTGCCGGCAGGGTTTCGGCGGCCTTGGTTTCCGGCAGGCTCACTTCCACACCTTCGGTCAGGAGCGGGGCGGTGACCATGAAGATCACCAGGAGCACCAGCATAACGTCCACAAAAGGGGTGACGTTTATCTCGGCCACATAGCCTTTTTGCATTTTAACCAGCATGATCAGCTGCGGCCCGTAGCATTGAGTTCTCCCTGCACCCGGTTCAGAAAGAGACCTGCGAAATTGTTCAGTTCCCCCTCCAGGCGTCCCAGGCGGCTCAGGGCGGCATTATAGCCTACCGTGGCCGGGATGGCCACAAACAGGCCTATGGCCGTGGCGATCAGGGCCTCGGAAATGCCGGGAGCCACGGTGCTGAGCGAGGCCTTGCCTTCCATGGCGATGCTGTTGAAGGAGTGCATGATGCCCCAGACCGTGCCGAAGAGCCCGATAAAGGGGGCGGTGTTGGCGCAGGTGGCCAGAAAGGCCACGGAAGAGCCCATGCCGGACATGATTTCATTCACCCCCAGGCGCAAGGCGCGGCGCACGTTATCCGCCGTCACCTCCGGGCTGCCGCCGGCCTCCCGCAAACGGCTGAACTCCGCCACTCCCTGCTGGGCCACATGGTAGAGCGGAGAGTATGGATCTTTGCTCAGGCTTTGCACCGCCTCCCGCAGATCCTTGGCCCTGGAAAATGCTCCCAGCCCGCGGACGGCTTTGCCGTAAGCGGAGCGCAGTACAATGGCCTTATAGATGATCACGCTCCAACTGCCCAGAGACATCAAGCCCAGAATGATCAGCACGCCTTTCACGGCCGGGGTGGCCTTGCTCAGCGCCGCTATTATTTCCATCTCAAAGAAAACCTCCGCGGATGCCCGGCCGCTTTAGCTGGCGGCATGTTTACTTTCGGGCGTTTTTATGTCATGTTCGCAAGATGTTTTTTCACATTTGTGTCCAGCCCATAACACAGACGGCCGCGATATGCCATAAAAACTCTGCCCGGACGCGAGCTTTTGGCGGAGCCTGGAAGGCGCGGCTTATCCTTTGCGTCCTGTCCCTCTGTTTAAGCCTTTCAGCCGCCATGCCCGCCCAGGCGGCCCGGAGCAGTTACAGCCTCCTTGAGGCCGTGGAACAGGCCCTGGCTGAAAACTTCAGGATTATGGCCGCGGAAGAGGATCTGGCCGCCGGGGAAAACGCCCGGAAGGGCGCCCTGAGCGCCTTCGGTCCCAGCCTTACTTCCAGCTACGGCGTCAGCCGGCAGGAACATGTCTCCGATGACAGGTACACCTGGCGTCTGTCTCTGACCCAGGATCTTTTTTCCGGCTTTTCCACCTTGGCCTCCTACCAGAAGGCCGCCCTGCAAAAAGACAACGCCGAAGCCCGGCTGGCCCAGACCCGTATCAACCTGATCCTCCAGGTGCAACAGAACTTCCTGCTGTACCTCAAGGCCGAGGCCGATGTCCGCAGCGCCTTGGATTCTTATAACCGTCTGGCGGAACAGCTCAAGGTGACGCGCTCCTTCTACGATGTCGGCCTTAGGCCCAGGGTGGAGGTGCTTCAGGCCGAGGTCAATGTTTCCGAGGCCGAAGACTTGCTCCTGCGCGGCCGCAACAGCGTGGAGACCCAGCGGGTGCGCCTGAATACCCTGCTCAATCTCCCGGCGCATGTGGATGTGCAGTATACGGGTTCCCTTGAGCATATACCCTTTGCCGGGGACCTGGATCAGTGCCTGGAAAAGGCCGACCGGCAGAGGCCGGATCTGAATATTGCCCGGAAAAGCGTGGACATCGCGGAACAGGATCAGACCATCGCCCGGAGCCGCTTTTTGCCGCAGCTTTCGGCCAGCGCCTCCTGGAGCAGCAGCGGCGACGACTGGAAAGCCGCCGGCGGGCGGAACTATTTGCCGGATGATTATAGATCCTGGTCCGTGGGGCTGAACGCCAGC
>WRHT01000062.1 GCA_009783115.1 Desulfovibrionaceae bacterium
GGAACACGGGCTGACCATCCTCTCCTGCCGCGGCGGCCTGGGATTGAGCCACCGGCTCCGTTCCGATTCCGCCTCCCTGAATCACATCACCCGCGCCCTGCTGAGCGAGATTCCCTGCGTGCGCACCCTGCGCGATCCCACCAGGGGGGGGCTGGCCACCACCCTGAATGAAATCGCCGTTCAGTCCCAAAACGCCTGCCGGATCCTCGAGGAGCTTCTGCCGGTCAATCCCGGCGTGCAGGAATGGTGCTCCATCCTCGGCCTGGACCCCCTGTACCTGGCCAATGAAGGCAAATTCATCTGCATCCTGCCCCAGGAGCGGGCCGAGGCCGCCCTGGACATCCTGCGCCGCTTTCCCTTGAGCGCCGGGGCCGCGCAAATCGGCCGGGTAATCGCCCCCGGTCCCCAGGCCAGGGCCGGACAGGTCATCCTGCAAACCCGCCTGGGCGGGGAACGCCTCCTGGGAATGCTGGAAGGGGAGCAGTTGCCGAGGATTTGCTAGGTTTTGCCAATGGCAAGCAGGGCCAGGGCGCGGGGGAAATTGTGATGAATGGATCCCTCGCCGTTGATGACAACCAGATCATTCTCTTGAAAGCATTTTTTATACAAAAGGCTGCCCGAGGCGCTTTGCGCGATTGGCCGAAAATCTTCAACTGCGCCATATCCAAATTCCTTGTTATGCGGGCAAATATCAGGGCCTCGCGGCGGACTGCGCTCCGCCCTGCTGGGAATCCAGGAAGGCCGCCTGGCGCAAGACCTCGGTCAGGAAGGCTTCCGGTTCGATGCCCAGCGCCCGCGCCAGCAGGATCAGGGTCGTGACCGTGGGCGTCTGTACGCCTCTTTCCAGGCGGCGCACGGCCACTTCGCTGCCGCCGATCTCGACCGCCAAACGCATCTGCGTCATCCGGGCCTGTTCCCGCCGGGCGCGCAGAACCTGGGCCAAGGCGGCATTGAAATTGGAAATTTCATACATCCCCTACCTATAGCATAGCTTGACTTTTACGCATGCTATCGGTAGTATACAACCGATATTTTACTATCGCAAAATCGCTGCAAAGCCAGGAGGAGACATATGACCTTGAAATTCTTAAAATTACCCTTTTGTTTTGCCTTATTGCTTCTCTTAGGGGCCTGTGGGGATTCCAACCCGTTGCTCGGCAAATGGCAGAAACTGGGGGGTGAGGAGGACATGATAACCTTTACCCCCGAGGGCGTTACTATTTTTAATGGCGATGAGAGGGTGCGCGTAAGAGCGTTATACCAGCAAGACAGCGAGAAACAATGGTTGGTAAACGCGGGGCAAGGCTTGGTTCAAGTTGAAATTCTTAACAAAGACACCATAATGTCAGACATGGGGTCTGGTCTGCCCAAATCAACCTTTATAAGGCTGCTTAGTGCAAAAGACGCCGAGACGGAGCTGTTGCGGCTCGATGAAGAGGACAGGGCGCGCATGCTGAAGGCCGCCGAGGAAGAAAAAATGCGCCTGGCCAAGGAAGCCGAGGAAGAAAAAATGCGCCTGGCCAAGGCCAAGGAAGAGGATAAAGCGCGTGAACTGAAGGCCGCCGAGGATGCAAAGTTAGCCGCTGCTGAGGCGGCGGAGCGTCAGGAGAGGAAGGCCGAAGAGGACAGGCTGTATCAGGAAAGGGAGGCTGAAAGGAAGAGGCTAATCGCCGAAAGGCGGGCCGCCAGGTCCGAATTTATTTTCAGCGGCTTCACCCTGGCCGACTCCCCGCAGCAGCTCATCGGAAAGGGGCTGGAGGGCTATGCTATAAGCACCTCTTTCCCGGTGCAGCAGTCGGGAAAGGCCATCCGCGTGGACGCGCGCCGCCAAAATTTGGGAGAATTCCTGGGCGGCTCCGGTATGTACGCGAACGGGCGCGGCGTAGCCAAGGACGAGAAGCAGGCCTTGGCCTGGTACCTCAAGGCGGCGGAGCAGAAACACGCGGAGGCGCAGAATAACCTTAAACTGGCTTCAGGCAGCGGCAGCACTAATCATCCAAAAATTGCCGATACCGGCAAGATCCGGACAGATATCGTCGGGAGAAACACCGGCGAAGGAATACTCAGTTGGGAGTTTTCAAAAGACCATCAACAGGAAATCACCATAATACAAACCGAATACTCGGGTGACAAGGCCACCGTGATTATTGACATGAAAACTAGTAAGGCAGCAGGTTATTCATCTAGAACGCAGATGGAGGGCAAACTTCGCCTCCATTACGAGTGGGTGGCAGGGGATTGGACGTTGATCCGGGTGGAGAATCTGGACTTCAAAAAAGTCTCCTAATAAAACTTCAATTCCTCACTAGGCGGCCAACGGAGCGTGGCTCTGTTGGCCGCCTATGGCATTGAATTACGTCCTCTTTTTTCAGGAAGCCCTCGTGTTCATCCAGCGTCATGATAGCTGAAACCTGTCAATCGTCGTACAATTCCGCCAGTTGGGACAAATTAACGCCGAAGCCTGCACCTTCCAAACCCCGTTAACCATCAGGTTTCCAAAGGAGCCGCGCTCCTTTGGCGGGGGACGGGGGCAGCGCCCCCGTTCAACAGGTTTGGGTGAGGCTTTGCAGGATCCCGGCTCCGCCGGCGGCCTTGATTTCCTTGGCCAGGCTTTGGCCGAGGACGGCGGCCTGGGAGGCCGGGCCTTGAGTCCGTCTGCGGATGACGAGTTGGCCGTCGGGCGTAGCCACCAGCCCGTCCAGGGTCAGGAGGGCATCTTGCAGGCGGGCGCAAGCGGCGATGGGGGTTTGGCAGCCGCCCTCCAGCTCGGCCAGGAAGGCGCGTTCGGCCTCCACCTGGCGGCGTGTGGGCGCGTGGTCCAGAAAGGCCAGTTTTTGGGCAAGGTCCGGGTTGTCCAGGCTATATTCCAGGCCCAGGGCTCCCTGCCCCACGGCCGGCAGAAAATATTCCGGGTCCAGGATCTGTTCCTGGGGGGCGGATAGACCCAGGCGGCGCAGCCCGGCCCGGGCCAGGATGATGGCCGCGAACTCGCCCTGCATGAGCTTTTTCAGGCGGGTGTCCACATTCCCGCGCAGACCGGACACTTGCAGGTCCGGGCGCAGGGCCAGGAGCTGCGCCTGGCGGCGCAGGCTGCTGGTGCCTACCTTCGCCCCGGCGGGCAGGGCTTCCAGGCCGGGGTAATCCACGGAGAGCAGGATGTCCTCCTGGGCCTCCCTGGGAGGAATCGCCCCCAGGGTCAGTCCGGGCGGCAAATCCACGGGGAGATCCTTGATGGAGTGCACCGCGAGGTCCGCCCGCCCGTCCAGCAGGGCTTCCTCAATCTCTTTTACAAAAAGGCCCTTGCCCCCGACCTTGGCCAGGGGGACATCCAGGATCACGTCGCCCCTGGTTTTCAGGACAAGCAGATCGACGCGCAGGTCCGGCAGGCGCTCGCTGACGCGCGCGCGGATATGCTCCGCCTGCCAGAGGGCCAGCCGGCTTCCTCGAGTGGCGATGACCAGGCGATCCATGGGGCGGGACATGGCCTAATGCCCGCAGCCGGCGCAGTTGCCGCCGCCGCAGGAACCGCAGCCGCAGGAAGATCCGCCGCCGAAATCGCCGGAATAATCATCCTCGTCGCCCCCGCCCCGGCGCGAACCGCTCCTGGCCGGGCGGGAAATGATCTTTTCGGCGTCTTTGCCGCCGCACTGGGGGCAGAGCGGCGTGGATCCGCCAAAGACCAATTCCTCAAAAGCATGCTGGCATTTCAGACATTGAAATTCGTAAATCGGCATAAAAACTCCTCGCATGTTCCAAGCAAAATGGCTTTTAATCGCTTTTCGCGCCGACCGCAAGATAGGCTTGGCGCAAGGCCGGATGCGCCTCCAGGTTCTCCGCCAACAGCAGGTACATCAGGCGCAGGTTTTGGCGCAGTTGCCGGGCCTGGGCGCGCCGCTCCCGGATAAGAAGCTGATCCCGGCCGCTTTCCCTCCAGGCGCGCAGGCGATCGCTCAAGACCGCGGCCCGGTGTCCGGCCAGATGCCCTTGCATGACCTTTTGAAAACCGCTCCGGGCCACGATCATCCGCCGTTCCGGAGCGAGCAGCAGATCCTTGGCCAAATCGGCCAGCCCGGCCGGGTCCTCCTGGTCAAAGAGAAAAAGATCCCGGCCGTCGGTGAACAGGTCTTCCAGGCCGTGCCGCAAACGCGGGGTAAGCAGGCAGGCGCCGCTGCCCAGGGCCTCAAACACCCGGAAGTTCAGATCCCCGGCGATGCTGTGGTTAAGCACCAGCCTGGCCTGGGGATACAGCCGGACGTAATCGCCCCGGCGATGGTGCAGGCCAGGCAGAAAATCCTTCAAGCGGCGCAGAAAATCCACCCGTCCGGGATTAACCGCCGGGTCGGCCTTGCCCACAAAAAGCAGGTCCCACAATTTCTCGGCGGCTTCCGGCGCGTCCGGGCTGACCGGCCGGGTAAGCAGGCAGGGCGGCATCCAGAGCAGTTGCTCCTCTCCAAGACGCCCCTTGCCGAAGTTCTCCAGGTTGTCCCGCAGGCTGACCAGGCAGAGATCAAAGGCCTGGGCATACAGGGGATGCCAGGAATGGATATGCGAATCCACCGAATAAAAGACCGTCAGGCAGGGAAAATCCTCCACTCCCAGAAGGGCCGGCGGCAAGCTCTTGTCCGCCAGCACCAGGATGTCGTCCGCGTCCAGGTCCGCCTTGGCCCGCAGGGCCGGCCAGTCAAAATACTCCCCCGGCCCGAAATTCAGCCGGAGGATTTTCCAGCCCGATTCCGCCAGCGACGCGGCAAAAAAAGGATTGCCCACCCAAACTATCCTGGACATACGCCGCTATAATTACGCTGAATGCGGCATCTTGTATAGCCTGGAGCGGCGGGTTCGCGTTTTTGCGGCTTTCAAAAGCTGTCTTTTGCTGGTATGCGAAGAAATGATGAACGCGAATCTGCCCATAGGGATATTTGACTCCGGGGTAGGCGGGCTTACGGTGCTGCGGGAGATCGAGCGGCGGCTGCCCTGGGAGGAGCTGCTGTACCTTGGGGATACGGCGAGGCTCCCCTACGGCACGAAAAGCCGGGAAACCGTAACCCGTTATTCCTTGCAGGCCGCGGCCAGCCTGGTGGAGCGCGGGATCAAGCTGCTGGTGGTGGCCTGCAATACCGCGAGCGCCGCGGCCCTGGAAGATTTACAGGCCCGGTGGCCGGATCTGCCGGTGATCGGGGTGGTGGAGCCGGGGGCCAGGGCGGCCTGCGCGGCCAGCCCAAGCGGGCGCATCGCGGTGATCGCCACCGAATCCGCCATTGCCGGGGGGGCTTACCAGCGGGCCATCGGGCGCATCAATCCCCTGGCCAGGGTGAGCGGGCAGGGCTGTTCGCTTTTTGTCGCCCTGGCCGAGGAAGGCTGGCTGGACGGCCCTGTCGTCGAGGCGGTGGCCGGCCGTTACCTGGCCCCTTTTCTGGAACCTGGGGAAAGACCTGATTGCCTGGTGCTGGGCTGCACGCATTTTCCGCTGCTCGAAGCGCCTATCCGCAAGATCATGGGGGCGGACACAAAAATTGTGGATTCGGCGGAGTGCGCGGCCCTGGACGTGGAAAACACCCTGGCCGGGATGCGGGCCTTGCGCCCGGAAACCGGGAAAAAAGGGCGGGCCTTTTTCCTGACCACGGACGACCCGGCGCGCTTCGCCCGCACCGGAAGCCTGTTCCTGGGCCGGGATCTGGCCGAAGAACGCGTGGAGCTGATTAGTCTTTAGAACATGTTAAGCCTGAAATGCCGGTTTATAGGAATTATTTAGAACCTTTTATTCCTGCGGCGCCGGTTTATAGGAATTATCTAGTGAAAAAATTCTCGCAAGCCCCTGAAGGCGGAAAAGCGCGGCCCGGCATGGGTCCGGCTGAAGAAGTCCTGGCGCTGGACCAGGAATTGATCCGTCTGCTGACCAGGCGTTCCGCGCTCTTGCGCAAGCTGCGCGGCGGCAAGCTCCTGGCCTCCACCCCGGCGGCCAGCGCCCTGGAAAAACGCCTGCGCCGGGGCTGGGAAAGCGTGGCCGGCGGACTGAGCCGCAACCCGCGCTTCGTCAGGGATCTCTTCGACCTGCTCCAGGAACTGGATTTGCAGGCCCAGACCGGCGAAAGCTCCCTGGCCCCCTTTAACCTGGCTCCGGCCAGGCTGCCGGTGGAAACGGATCTCCCCGGTCCGGCCCTGGAAACATCCGCCCAGCTTTGGCTGGCCCTGGCCTCGGCCGCCGGCCGGAACATCATGCTGGAAGGCGCGGTCCGCGCCGATGGTCTGCAAGACAGCATCCGGGCCTTCACCTGGTGCGGGACACGCACGGAATGGCATGCGGGCGCGGAAGCCGGGCAGGAGACCCTGGAAGCGTCCGGACCCGCCGCCGGCCTGGACCTGGGACAGGGGGCCGTGCTGGTGGGAGACGATGCCCTGACTTTGTACCTGCTGATCTTCCTCGGGCTGGGCAGACCCGGACGGGCGCGCTTTGTGGGCGGAACGCGCCTCAAGGCCGCGAACCTGGCCGCCTTGGCCCATTTTATCCCGGAACTGGGAGCCCGCTTGGCCTGGGTAGTGCCGGGCTCCAAAGGGCTGCCGGCCACCCTGGAATGTTCCGGGATGCTGCCGGAAAATCTTAAAATTCCCGGGGACCTGCCCCTGGAAGCCATATCGGCCCTGCTTCTGGCCGCCCTGGCCTGGCCCGCCCCCTGCCTCCTGGATCTCCAGGACTTGACGCCTGAAACGCGGCGGCAAGCTCTGGCCCCCCTGCGTCCAATCTTCGGCGCCCTGGGCGGAGGCGCTCCCCAAGAGCGGGGAACCGGCCTGGCTTACCCGGGCATAGCCTCCCTGCCCGATCTGCCGGCCCGCGTCGCCCTGGAAATGGATCAACGGCTTTGCGCCTTCTGGCTCTGCCTGCCCCTGTTCACCGGCGGCAGCGTGCGGCTGCGCGGTCCCTGGCCCCAAACCCCCCTGGCCGCTGACATCAGGGATCTCCTGGGTCGGCTCCCCCTGAGCCTCCAGGAGGGGGGCGATTATGTAAGCTGTACGGCCGCTCCGGCGCAGGGCTGGCCGGAGCGCCTGGAATTGGAACGCCTGGACCCGGACCTGCACCCTCTTTTCTGGGCCTTGAACGCCCGCTTGGCCCATAAAAACAAGGGCGCGGCCATAATCCGCAATCTTCCCGAAGGCATGGACTTTGCCCTGGCTGAAGAATTTCTGGCCCAGGCCGGTTTCAGCCTGGAACGGGACGACGCCGGCTGGCGCGTCCGCCGCCTGGATACTGAAGCCTTCAAGGAACGAGCCGCCAAAAAGCACGGCTGGTCCAGCCCCTCCCCCGGCTGGGCCCTGGCCCTCTCCCTTGCCGCCTTCCTGCGTTCAAACCTCAAGCTGCATAACCCGGACTGCGTCCGGGCCGTCTGGCCGGATTACTGGCAAATTTACAACCAACTGCCCGGCCAATCCCCCCAAACCGCCGCGTCCACGTCTCCGGCGCCGATCCCGCCCCGGCCTCCGGCCAGGAGAAGGATCCTCGCGGACGAACCCCCGCTGAACTGAACCCATGCCCGGTCCGCTCGCGATCTCCCTTTTCTGCGTCCTGGCCTATCTGGCAGGTTCCATCCCCTTTGGACTGATCATCGCCAAGGGACTGCGCGGCGTTGACCCGCGCCTCGAAGGCAGCCGCAACGTCGGGGCCACCAACGTGGCCCGCCTCTGCGGACTGCCCTGCGGCCTTCTGGTCCTGGCCGGAGATGCCCTGAAGGGTTTTCTGCCGGTCTGGCTGGCTCTGGGCCGGATGGAGCCGCAATGGGCCAGCCTGGCCGGCCTGGCCGCCCTTCTTGGACATCTCTTTTCCATCTTCCTGCGCTTCAAGGGGGGCAAGGCCGTGGCCACCACCGTCGGGGTCTTTCTGGCCCTGTCCTGGCCGGCCCTGCTCAT
>WRHT01000063.1 GCA_009783115.1 Desulfovibrionaceae bacterium
TTTGTCCTGAGCGCCAAAAAGATCGATTTGAAAAAAATCACCATGCCCCTGCTCAATGTCTATGGCACCAAGGATAACCTGATTCCGGCCTCCGCCTCCATACCCCTGATCGATCTGGTGGGCAGCAAAGATAAAGAAAATGTATCCTATCCCATCGGTCATGCCGGCATTGTGGCCAGCACCCTCTCCCAGAAGGAGATTGCCCCGAAAATCGCCTCCTGGATCAAGGATCACAGCAAGGCTTAGTTGGTCTCTTGGTTTTCGGCCGAAAGTAAAGCTCCCCGGATGCAGCGCGTCCGGGGAGCTTTTTGCGCCAGTTTTAGGCGGCGCATAGTGGTGTATAATGGTATATGGCGGCGCATGGTGGCAATGGCGGTCCATGGTGGCGCAAACTGCCGCATGTTGGGGCATATGCGCTTTCTCCGTCCGTTGCGGGCTTGATCATCTTTTGCATCAGGCGTAATAAAGAACCTTCCCATACCCGAGGTTATCCGTGAACCGCCAGATTTTGCTCAGCCTGCATAATGTTTCGGTCACCCTGCGGGGCGTTCGCGCCCTGCGGGAGGTCAGCCTTTCCGTCAGCCGGGGTGAACACAGCGCCCTGCTCGGTCCCAATGGCGCTGGTAAATCCACCTTGCTTAAGGTAATGCGCGCTGAATGTTTTCCAGCGCCCGGTTCGGGAGATATTTTTTGGTATCCGGAGGGAGAACCTGAGAGCGCCCCCTTGGCCGGCCGCGAACTCTGCGCTTTGGTTTCCATTGCGCACACCGAATTTTATCTGCGCGGGCAATGGCGGATCACCGGGGAAGAGCTTATTCTCAGCGGCCTGGGCGACGGCCCGCTGCTTTATTCCGCGGCGGATGAACGGGAACACGCCTTGGCGGTGAAACTTGCCGCGGATCTTGATATAGCGGATCTCTTGTGGGCGGATATCGCCGAACTTTCCCAAATGCGCCTCGGCATGCTGCTTTTTGCGCGGGCCTGTATGCGCGGGCCGCGCCTACTTTTGCTGGATGAATTCATTGACGGGCTGGATGCGCGCTATCGCGCGGCTTTGCTGGATAAGCTGGAGGAAATCGCCGGGGAAAGCACCCTTGTTTTTGCCACGCACCGCCCGGAAAACCTGCCGGCTTTTGTCCGCCGGGTCATCCGCATGGAAGAAGGCCGCATCACGGCGGTCGAGGAACTTAAAAACGTCCGCCGGGACGCAGGGATGGAGCTTGCGCTCGCTGAACCGCCGAGGAAGACTGAGGAAAAACACGCGGTTTTCCTGTTGAAGAACGCTAGCGTGTATATTGACGGCGCGCCCGTGCTTCAGGGCATCAACTGGCAGGTGCGCGAAGGGGAGCATTGGGCGCTTGCCGGCGGCCCTGGTTCCGGAAAATCCACACTTCTGCGTCTGCTCGCCGGAGATCACCATCCCGCCTGGGGCGGCAGCATTGCCAGGGTTTTGCCTGGCGAACGCGAACCTTTGCGCGCTCTTCCGGATATGCGCAGGCATATTCGCCTGGTGTCCGGGGATATGCAGGCCAATTACGCCTATAATCTGCCGGGTGAGGAGTTTGTGTGCAGCGGGCGGGGTGGCGACATCGGCATGTATTATGATCCGGACGAGGCGGATCGGGCCGAGGCCCGCGCCTGCCTTGAGCTTGTGGAAGCCCTGCCCCTGGCGGATCGCCCCATTCGCGGCTTGTCCACCGGGCAACTGCGCAGGCTTTTTCTGGCGCGGGCCTTGATCGGCGATCCGAGGATACTGCTTCTGGATGATCCCTTTGCCGGGCTGGATGCGCGCATGCGCGCGCGGATGAGGGATTTGCTTCACGATCTTGTGGAAAGCCGTGGCCTACAGACGATTATGACCACGCCCTCCCCTGAGGATTTCCTGCCGCGGACGGCATACTTGGCGCGGCTTGATGGGGGAAGACTGGAAAGCGGCTCTTATCGGCCATGAAGCTGAATGGGGCGCTGCCCGGCCAATCCGGGAGAGATGGCGCTTTTTTGTCCGGCGCCATCTCACCCGTGAATTATTTGACACCGCTCACATGCGGCAGATAGCCAAACCACCAGATGATCTCCGGCCAGTTTTCCATTTTCGGGTATAGGCCTTCGGTCGTGTTGCTGTGAACCTGAGTATGCTTCGCCGTATGAGTTGACATAATGCCTCCGCGTCGTGACGCTGGTTGAAGTGTTGTTTGCCGCCTTGTCCGCGCGGCAGGGGGCGGACAGAGACGCAATCACATATATGAAATCCGTTTGCTGTTGCGCGGACAACATTTCCGGGATTTTTTTCTGAAAGCACAACGGCGCTGCCTTTTGCCGGGAAGGAAACAGGCTTAGTATTGGGAAATGGAATAATTGACGCGATGCGCCCTAACATACAGCTGCTGCCATAGTTGTTATGCCGTGATCGTGGGAGCGGCGGTCCTCTCACCGTACGGTCTGCTCTCATGTCTTTCTGCCCCTTATGGATTGGACACCAGGGGGGCTTTTATTCTGCCATGGGATGGTTTACGTCCGCGACCGTTTATTTTTGGTGTGGTATCCGTGCTGCGTGCTGGGAAGAAAAAAGAGGCTATGACTTCCTTTGTCATAACCTCTTGATTTTATTGGTGGGCGGTGCAGGGTTTGAACCTGCGGCCACCGGCTTGTAAGGCCGGCGCTCTACCACTGAGCTAACCGCCCGGATTGTTATCAGGTATAGCCCGGCCTGGATTAGGGGGCGGGCTTTTTCCGCCGCGAGAGGCGTTCCGGCAACCTGTTTTATGGGGCCGGGCTGTGTTTGATGCTGAGGTTCAGGTCTTCCGGATCGTCCAGGAAATCCCATAAAGCGTGCAACGGAATGGGCCGTGAGGGGCTGCATACCAGTTGCAGGCTGCCGCCTTCGGCCACCAGGGCGCGCAGGGCCAGGAAGTTGCGTTTCATTTGTTCCGGCCCGTCGAAATCTTCAATGGTCTCGTCTATTTTATCCAAGGCCATTTGCCGGGCTTCCTCTTCGTCGTCCAGGTCATCCATCCAGGCCAGGTAACTGAACAGGATATCGGAAAAGCCACGATCCGCCAGGAATAGCTCCAGTTTACGCAGAAACGGGAGCGGGAAGGACGAATTTGGGTCTTGCAGGGCATCAACAGCCAGTTTGAAGCTGCCCAGGCTTTTTTCGTTCAGCGACAGGGTCATGACCAGGTCCAGGTCATCGGCGATGCGCACGTCCAGGTTTAAATCCGCATCCAGGGTAAGGCCGTCCATGTTGTCCGGGAGAGGGAAACCCCATATGGCAAAACCAAGCAGTTCCCGGCTTAAAAACAGGTTCTGCGCCTGGGATTTGAAATTGGCGTTGTCGCCCATATCCAGATCCGTGCGCCACAGGTCGAAGGTCAGCATGGGTTGAGCGTTTATCCCGGCAGGAGTAAAGATCATGTTTTTGAGGTAAAAATTTTCCAGGCGCGTTCCCTTGAACAGGTCATACGGGTTCTCCAGCAGTTTTTCCCAGTTCATGAAGTGCATGGGGTCGTTCAAGAGATCCGCCAAAGCCCCGGTGATCAGGGTTTTGTCCAGGCCGAGTTCTTCCAGCTCGAGGATTTTTTGTTTGTTAAGGTTTACCTGCAGGTTGCGCAAAATTTCCGGTCCACGATCTATATGCGAAACATTGCGAGAGGTTATCTCATCCACGGTGAATTCGGCCTCAAAGACGCCTTCCGCGAGGCTGCCCATGAAATTTTTTATGGAAGCCCTTTCCATGCTGTAATGGAGAGTGCCGAATTTGAAGATGGCGGCCAGCATTTCCATAGGCTCTTTCGCCTGCAGCAGGCCGGACAGGATATCCATGATCTCTTTGTAACTGAATTTGTAGGCGTGCAGGCTGTATTCATCCAGGCGCAGAGTTATGTCCCCGCGGTGTTCATTGGAGTAGCTGAAAGAGAATTTGCCGTAGCGCGCGTTTTGGATGATGGAATCGTAGCCGGTTTCTCCGAGCAGGCGGGATATGCCGGAAGAGTCCGCCTCGGCGATGGTCATCAGGAAGTTGCCGTCTCCGTGGCGGTATTGGATCTTGAAATTCTTGCCCAAGGCCGCCCCGCTGGTGGAAGAGCCCATGAGGGGGAGGAGTTCCGCGAACAGGCCGCGCATGTCGGAGCCGCCCTGGTGTTTTTTCAGCGTTGCCCGGAGATCGCGGTAGAGATATTCGTAATTGTTGATCTCATAATACTCGCAACTCAGGATCGGCTCTTCCAGGGGATCGTCCGTCCGCTCCAGGAATACCTCCAGGTTTTCCAGCACGGTTTTATCAATGCGGCTCAAAGGTCCGGGCTTGCCCATGAGGGTGTCGCGGTCAAGTCCTTTCTGGCTGAGCTTGCCGATTTTGATGGTCGCCGGAAAATCGTTCAGCGTGTAAACCAGGTTGTGGATGTCCACGCTGGATGAAAGAAGAGATACCTTAATCTCGGCGTTATCCAGACGCATAGCCTGGCTGAGCAGGTTCAGATCCTCCCTGACCCGTTTTTCCGCATCGCTTTCCAGTTTATGCTTGAGCAGGAACAGTCCGCCAAGTAGCGCGGCCAGAACCAGGAGCAGGGCGGGAAGTAAATATTTGCGCCGGCCGGATGTTACTACCGTATTCATGTAAAGCTCCTAAGTTACCCGGCGCCCGTGCGGTTCCGTCTGTGCAGGCCCGATGTTCAGGGTGTTTATTCTAGCACGCTTCATATTTCAAGGCAAATCTTCGGGAAACTCCCCCAGCTCTTGCCTGGGCGGACATTTTTTTGTTATGTTGGCGTGGACTGAACTTTTCCGCCCAAGGAGGCGGTAAGGAGCCATGATGCTGATTCGCGACTGGATGACTTCCGAGGTCGTTACCGTTCCGGCCCAATTATCCATGGTCAAGGCCTCGCGCCTGATGAAGGAGCACGGCATCCGCCGCCTGCCGGTGCTGGATGAGCAGGGAGCGCTTTTAGGCATTGTTTCGGATCGGGATATCAAGGAGGCTTCGCCTTCAAAGGCCACCACCCTGGATATGCACGAACTCTACTACCTGCTTTCCGAGATCAAGGTTAAGGATATTATGACCAAAAACCCGCTTTCCGTGCGCGGGGACGACCCTGTGGAACAGGCGGCCGTATTGATGCTGGATCGCCATATCGGCGGGTTGCCGGTGGTGGACGAAGCCAACCGGGTTATTGGCATCATTACGGACAGCGATATTTTCAGGGTATTGATCGCGGTCACCGGGGCCGCTTCCGGCGGTTTGCAACTGGCTTTTGAACTCTCCAGGCGGACGGGAGCGCTGAAGGAGGTGCTGGAGGCCGTTCAAAAGCGCGGCGCCGTAGTGGTTTCGGTATTGACCTCGGAAAAGGACGAAACAACGCGCATGGTCTATATCCGGGCGTGCGACCTGCCCCCGGCGGCGCGGAAAAAATTGATCTCCGACATGCGGGAGAGCTTCAATCTCTTGTATTGGAGTCCAAAAATCTAGAATATATCTAGAATTATGGAACAGATCCTTGCGCAAGCGGGATCTTCATGCTATTTTTTGTCAAAGTGCATGGGCGACAGGCCTGTTTTTGAAAATGCTTTTTTGTGATTGCTAAGGAGGCGGACCATGGCCGAGGTGACTTATAAAGGGAAAACCTTTGAGGTGGATGAAGACGGTTTTTTGATGCGTTTTGAGGACTGGTGCCAGGAATGGCTGGAGTATGTCAAGGAATCGGAAGGCATTGCCGAAATTACCTCCAATCATTCGCAGATCCTCAATTTTTTGCAGGACTACTACAAGAAGAACGGCATTGCCCCCATGGTGCGCATTCTTTCCAAAAATACCGGCTTCAAGCTGAAAGAGGTCTATGAGCTTTTCCCCTCAGGTCCGGGAAAAGGCGCCTGCAAAATGGCCGGTTTGCCCAAGCCCACCGGGTGCGTATAAAATTCAGTCCACCACCAGCGCCTCAAACCAGTATAGTTCGGCCAGGGAACCTTCTTTCCAGGTTTCTTTCCATTTTGTAGGCGGTAGGCCGGCCTTGCGGCAGGTCTGCCGCAAAAATTCCTCCTTGTTCCAGTCCCATTCCACCGGCACCTGGGGAAGAAGCAATCCCTGCCGCCGCCCCTCCTTCATGATCAGGCCGTGCCGGCCGATGCGGATCTTGTCCGGCTCCCGGCAAGGGGTGATCGGCCCCATGATGGAAAGTTCGTAATGCAGGCCGTCCAATTCTTCCCGCCCCAGGGGCGGAAAGCGCGGGTCCTGGAAGGCCGCGGCCTGGGCCATGCGGACCACGGTCCGGTACAGGGGGCCGTCCCCTTCCAGCCGGCCGATGCAGCCGCGCAGCCGCCCGTTCCGGCGCAGGGAGACAAAGGCCCCCAATTCCTGCCGAGGCGCGCCTTGAGGGGGCTCAGGCAGATCCTCCTCGGCGGGTTTGCCGTTTAAGGCGCGCGCAATGGACAGGCGGGCCAGGCCTAAAAGATATTCCCGATCCTCCCCGGTCAGCTCCAAGGTGAATTCCCGTTCCATCTCAGCGCTCGCTTTGCCTGACCGTCTAACGCAAACGCTTTTGCGCGTATTCGGCCATCATGTGCGCCTCATGGAAATCCGGCTGCAGTTCCAGGGCCTTTTTCGCGTGCTCGTAAGTTTCCGCCCATTTTTCCCAATCCACATACAGGCGCCCGCTGTTGAAATATATGTTGGGATTGTCCGGAGTGATGCTGAGGGCCTTGTGGAAGAATTTTTCCGCGCTGGCGAAATTACGCTTCTTGCGGTGCAGGACGCCGCATTTGTTATGCAGATAGGCGGAGGCCGCGTCGAGCTGCACGGCTTTTTCCAGGTATACCAGGGCTTCATCCAGGTGGGAGAGCTGCTCATAGGCTTCGGCGATATTGACCATCAGGGCGGCGTCTTCCTCGTATTCCTTGGCCAGGGTGTTGAAGATTTCCTCGGCCCTGTCTTTGCGCTTATCAATCAGGGCGGCCACGCCCTCGGCCAGTTGTTCCCTCTTGAGCGCCTCCTGGCGTTTGATTTCCTTTTCCGCCTCGTCCGCGGCCAGGGCGACCATGGATTCCATCAGCGTGCGCAGGTGTCCCAGGAGTTCATGCTCTTTGCCAGGCTGGTAGCTGACGGGCGCTTGAAAAAAATCCTTGACCTTCTGGTCGGCCATGACTTCTTGCACCGCTTCGTCAAGCATCCGTTCAAATTCCTTGCGTTCGGACTTGAGCAGGGGTTCGCCGAGCATATCCTGCAGACCGCTGTGCAGGGATTCCACCGCATTGACCACGCTTTTCTGACGCAACAGGGTGTGGACATGGTGGATTTTTCGGCGGGCATCGAACAGGGACTTGGACATTTTTCTTCCTCCGGATCGCGAGTTTGTAAAGCGGTGGGTCGGAAGTCAACAGGATTTCAGGATTTGTATCACTTTTGCCAGATCTTCCGGGCGATCCACTCCCAGGCTTCCCCTGGCGGTTTTTACCACCCGTAGAGGGATGCGGTTTTCCAAAAGCCGCAGTTGTTCCAATTGCTCAACCCGCTCAAGCCCGGAGCGGGGCAGTAAAGTAAAACGGCGCAGGGTGGTGAGCCTGAAGGCATAAATGCCTATATGCGCCCAATAGGCCGCGCCTTCGCCCTCCCGGTCAAAGGGAATGCGCGCCCTGGAAAAATACAGGCTATCCCCCTGTTCGTCCAGCACCGCTTTGACCATATCCGGCGAGGCGGCCGTTTCCGCGTCTACTGGGTATGCCAGGGTCGCCGCCTGCACCGTGGCCTCGCCGAAGGCCGCGATGAGTTCCGTGAGC
>WRHT01000064.1 GCA_009783115.1 Desulfovibrionaceae bacterium
CGGACCGCGGCCGGCCGGACTTTCCGCCAGTTTATCGCGGATCAGGCGCATGGGCGCATATATGCTCTGATGATCCTTATCCGGGGCCAGCTTTTTCAGGTTTGCGGCCGAAGGGATTTCCACATTCACACTCAAGCGGTCGGCCAGGCTCCCGGCCTGTAAAACGAGTTCCGGGCTGGCGCCGGGTATGCATTTGGCATGGATGTATCCGGCAAAACGGTATTTGCCGCGCAGGAGACGCAAGGTGCGGACGATCCCTTCCATGGTGTCGTCAGGGCTGCGGTATACGCCCGAACTCAAAAATAGGCCCTCGATGTAATTACGCCGGTAAAACTCCAGGGTCAGCCCGGCCAGCTCCTCTGGACTGAAGGCGGCCCTGGGCAGATCGTTGCCGGCCCGGTTGAGGCAGTAGGCGCAGTCATAGCGGCAATAATTGCTGAGCAGCACCTTGAGCAGCGAAATGCAGCGCCCGTCATCGGCAAAGGAATGGCACACCCCCCAGGCGGAAGCGCTCCCCAGACTCCCAGGCGCTCCCTCCCGGCGGACTCCGCTGGAGGCGCAGGAAACGTCATACTTGGCGGATGCGGCCAGTATTTGCAGTTTTGCCAGGGTCTTTTCCGTGATCATGTTTACATATATAAACAAGACCGGCAAAAAAGCAAGCCCCAAGATGACCGTATCCTCCATTTTGGGGGGGGATGTAGCCCTCACACCCCGTTAATTGCCAGGTTTCCAAAGAGGCCGCGCTTCTTCTTGGGCGGAGGCCGGGGGCTACGCCCCCGGCGTCAAACTGAAATCCAAACGAATCTGTTAGCCTTTAACCGCGTGGCGCAAGTCCTCGGCGGCGTCGGTTTTTTCCCAGGTAAATTCCGGCAATTCCCGGCCAAAGTGCCCGTAGCAGGAGGTTTTCTTATAGATCGGGCGTTTGAGCTGCAGGTGTTTGATAATATGATAGGGCCGCAGATCAAAGACCTTGCGAACCGCCTTGGTGAGCAGTTCATCGCTGATGGAGGAGGTTCCCAGAGAGGAGCAGAGCACGGAAACAGGTTCGGCCACGCCGATGCAGTAGGCGATCTGCACTTCGCACTTGGGGGCCAGTCCGGCGGCGACCACATTTTTGGCGATATAGCGCCCCATGTAGGCGGCGGAACGATCCACCTTGGAGGGATCTTTGCCGGAAAAAGCTCCGCCGCCGTGAGCGCCCATGCCTCCATAGGTATCCTGGATAATTTTGCGGCCGGTCAGTCCGCAGTCGCCCATCGGGCCTCCCACCACAAAGCGCCCGGTGGTATTGATCATGATCTGGCAATTTTGAGGATCAAAGATCTCCGGGGGCAGGGTGGGAATGATCACCTGCCGGGTAATATCCGCGACGATCTGTTCCTGGGCGGCCTCCGGGGAATGCTGGCTGGAAACCACCACATTGTTTACCCGCACAGGTTTTCCATCCACATATTCAAAGGAAACCTGGGTCTTGCCGTCAGGCCGCAGGTAGGGAATGGTCCCCTGCTTGCGCGCGTCGGTAAGCTTCTGGGAAAGACGGTGGGCCCAAAAAATCGGCGCCGGCATAAGGGTGGGGGTTTCATCGCTGGCAAAGCCGAACATCATCCCCTGATCCCCGGCGCCCTGATTTTCCGGGCTAGCGCGCTTCACCCCCTGGGCGATATCCGGCGATTGTTTGTCAATAGAGGACATCACCGCGCAGGTCTGCCAGTCAAAGCCCATGTCCGAGCTGGAATAGCCGATTTCCCGGATCGCCCGGCGCGCTATGTCCGGCAGGTCGGCATAGGCCGTGGTGCTGATCTCCCCGGCGATGAAAACCATACCGGTGGTGACCAGGCTTTCGCAGGCCACATGGGCTTCGGAATCCTGCTCCAGCAAGGCGTCCAGCACGGCATCGGAAATTTGGTCGGCCACCTTGTCAGGGTGTCCCTCGGTAACAGACTCGGAAGTAAAGTAATACCTGCCCTTGGCCGGGATCATGTCAGCTCCTTTATGTTTAACAAGTTAATATATCAATACATCCGGATATACTGGTTTTGTTTTTTCACATACTATGCAAAGGCGTATTTGTCCAGTATAAGGCCAAATTTATGGACCTAAAACCTTATTATCAGGGACAGCTTGATTATTTCTGCGCCATCTACTCCCTGATCAACGCCCTGCGCCTGACCAGCGGGCTGCAGTTGCACCAGGGACGGGACATTCTTGGAAGCGCTTTGCTGGAGCTTTCCGCGCGCCCGCTTTTATGGCAATCCCTGTTACAAAACCGCACGGATTCTTATTGGCTGGTGGACTACCTTCTGGGGCGCTTTTGCCGGGAAGGGACCCTGGCCTTGCGGGTGGGGAAGCTTCCCCTCCGGCCGTCCAGCCCCATTGAGGATCTCTCGAAAGAAAGTTTAACCCAATGGCTGGATCTGCAAAACCCGCAGCCCGTCTCCCTAGACGATTTACGGGAGGAGGATCTGTATCGTCCCACGGTATTTGAAGGCACGGGGAAGAAACTCTTCTGGAGCGGAGAAAGTCTCCGGAAACTCCTGCGCCTCTGGCTGCCTGGCGGCCTGCTGAGCTCCATTTCCGGCGGCCCCAGCTCCAGGCGCTGCCTGCTTCTGCGCTTTCACCGTTTTCTCGCTCCAGAGACCCTGCTGATCTCCCATTGGAGCGCCGGCCGGGAATTCCAACGCCAGGGCATCGCCCTCTTCGACTGCACCATAAGCCGGCAGGCCGTACACCATCTGCCCTTGCGCCGCTGCGCTTTCCACCCCGAAGAAGTCGGCCGGGAGCGGCTGCTGGCCCTGGAACCGGAATCGCTGTATTTCCTGGAAAGCCGGCAGTAGCCTTGCGCCTCCGGCGCTCTTTAATTATTGCGCCAACTGTTAAACTACTTATTAAGCATTCCTTAAAGTTTTAATAAAACCATTTGATCCGCCAGCGAACTGAAGTCCGCTTCCCAAGCCATTGAAAAAAATCCGTTCTTGAGCTATCTTGCGGATTATTCGCAAGATGTTTAAAAACGCGCACATGTGAGGCATACATGTTCCGTGAACGCCGGACCGTGATCTTGAATACCTATTCCCTTAAGGAGCGGCCGTGATCGCCTGGAAAGACCGCCTGCTCCTGGCCGTATGCCGGGTGGAGCCGGCCGGACTCAGCCCCTGGGCGCCCGGCACCATGGGATCGATAGTGGCCATTATCCTGGCCCCTTTTATCTTTTTGCCCCTGCCCCTGCCCTGGAAGATCCTCTGCCTGGTCCTGCTCTTCGTTTTTGGCAGCCTGGCCTGTAGCCGGGCGGAAAAACTGCTGGCTAAGAAAGATCCCGGGGAAGTGGTTTTGGATGAAGTGCTCGGACAATGGCTGACGATCCTGCCGTATAGCGATCTGCTCTGGTGGGAACTGGGGCTGGCGCTGATCTTCTTCCGCTTTTTTGATATTCTCAAGCCATGCCCCATCCGCGCTTCCGAAGACTGGCTGCCGGGCGGCTTCGGCGTCATGCTGGACGATGTGCTGGCCGGGCTATACGCCATGATTTTGCTGGTTCTTATCAAGAATTTCTTTTGACGAGGTGTGCATGTCCTTCCCGGTCCACGGTCTTGCCCATAACGCGAACAGCTTCCTTTCGCCGTTTCAAAAAGCGGGCCGCCATGCCGCGCCAGCCACCAAACCGCGGATTTATGTCAGCGCGGGAACCTCTTGCCGTTCCGCCCCTCCGCTGGCGATCAATCTAAACCCGACAGAAGAATAATGGAAAAACACTTCCCCCAAGCCCCTTTCGCGGGCAAACGCATTCATCTGGGCGTCTGCGGATCCGTGGCCGCCTATAAGGCATTGGATCTGCTGCGGGCTTTTTGCAAGGCCGATCTTCGAGTCACGGTCACCATGACGGAGGCGGCCGGACGTTTTGTCACCCCCTTGTCCTTCAAATCCCTGGGCGCGGAGCAGGTTTACGGCCCCATGTTCGGCGAAGGCCGGATGGAAGACCCCTTCGGGCATCTCCGGCCCGGCCTGGAGGCCGGCGCTTTTCTCATCGCCCCTGCCAGCGCCACTACTCTGGCCCGTCTGGCCTGCGGCCTGGCGGATGAAATGCTTGCGGGACAGGCCCTGGCTTGGCCCGGTCCCTTGCTCCTGGCCCCGGCCATGAACCCCAGGATGTGGAATAACCGGGCCACCCAGGACAACCGCGCCGCGCTGGAGAAACGCGGACACCTGATTATCGCCCCGGAAACAGGACCTGTGGCCTGCGGCGAGGAGGGAGAAGGACGTTTCCCGGACCCGCGGATCATCTGCCTGTGTGCCTTGCGCGCCCTGAGCCCACAGGATTTGGCCGGACAGCGGGTCTTGATCACCCTGGGCCCCACCAGGGAACCTTGGGATTGCGTGCGCTTCTGGAGTAACCATTCCACCGGCCTGATGGGAGCCTCCCTGGCTGTCGCCGCCTGGCTGCGCGGGGCGGAGGTGCATGCGCTACGCGGGCCGGTCGCCCCCTGGCTGCCTCCCCAGATCCAAAGCAGGGAAACCTCCACCGCCAAAGAGATGCTGCGGGCGGCCGAAGAACTCTGGCCGGACATGCACCTGGGCATTTTTACCGCGGCCGTGGCCGACTTCGCCCCTACCCCCTTCGGCGCGGAAAAATTCAAAAAAACCTCGTCCACCGAGGGCTTTAATCTGGCCTTCCAGCCCAACCCGGACATCCTGGCCACCCTGGCCCGCAACAAAAAAACGGGGCAGCGCATCATCGCCTTCGCCGCCGAAAGCGAAAACCTGGAAGAAAACGCCCGCCGCAAACTCCAGGCCAAGAACGCCGACCTGCTGGTGGCCAACCTGGTCGGCAGTGAAGGCTGCGCTTTCGCCTCCCCCAATAACACGGCGCTGATCCTTGACCATAAAGGCGGCCTGCTGCGTCCACCCACCCTGCCCAAGGGGGATCTGGCCTGGAGGATCCTGGATTGCCTGTCGTCTCTCTAGCCCTCTCACCGGATCTGCGGGCCTGGCGCGATTTGGGCCTGGACTGGCTCTACTATCCTGCGCTGGAAGAGGAGAGCATCCCCGTGGACGTGGACGCCGCCTGCCCGAACCCAGCCTTACAGGCCGATTTGCCCACGGAGCGGCCCGCACGGAGCAACGGAGCAATACCCCCGGATTCAGCTCCCACGATTACTGACGCCGAATTCGTCGCCCGGCTCCCGGACCCCTGGCGACGGATTTTCAGCCGCCTGAGGCCAGCCCCGCTGATCTGGAGCTATGCCGAGCTTGGACAAGACCTCTTGGAAAATGGCGACCCCCGGCGCAGCCAGCTTTTGAAGCGGCTCCTGGGAGGGCTGGATCTTCCTCGCGGCAGTAGCGCCTTCCTCCCCCTGGCCCTCTCCGGCATTGACCCGGAAGAGAGGGAGCGCGCTATCTTCGCCCGGCTCCTCCGCCTCCTGAACGGCCGAATGCTGATTCTTCTGGGACAGGAGGCCCTGGCTTTAAGCCCATATGCCGAAAGCCGCCTACAGCCCTATCAGGCGCAAATCATTGACGGCCGATTCCTGATCCTCTTGCCGGATATGCGCGCCCTGCAAGAGGATCCCGCGCGGATCACGGCCGCTACCGCCTACCTGCGTTCTTCCCTGGCTAAAATCAAACTTCCTGGGCTTAGACAGACCTGACGGAGACTTTTATGCACGTGTTGGTAACCGGCGCCGCGGGCTTTATCGGCTTTTTCCTGTGCCGGGCTCTCTTGGATCAGGGACATGAGGTATGCGGCCTGGACAATCTGGACGCCTATTATGACCCCCGTCTGAAACGGGATCGCCTGGCCCTGCTCCAGCCCTACCCGCATTTTCGCTTTCAGGAGCAGGACTTGGAGAATGGTCCGGCCTTGCGGCGGCTTTTCGCCGCTTCCTCCTTCACCCATGTCGTCAACCTGGCCGCCCAGGCCGGGGTACGCTACAGCCTGGTCAACCCCGCGGCCTATCTGCAAAGCAACCTCCTGGGCTTTGGGGAACTCCTGGAGGTCTGCCGGCAATATCCGGTGGAACACTTGGTATATGCCTCTTCCAGTTCCGTTTATGGCGCAAGCCAGGACATCCCCCTCCGCCTCTCCGCGCGCACGGACAGTCCGCTGAACCTGTACGCGGCCAGCAAAAAGGCCAATGAACTCATGGCTCAGGCCTATAGCCACCTCTATCGCATCCCGGCCACCGGCCTACGTTTCTTCACAGTTTACGGTCCCTGGGGGCGACCGGATATGGCCTATTTTTCCTTCACCCAAAAAATTCTGGCCGGCGACCCGGTGCGGCTCTTCAATCACGGGCGCTTACAGCGCGATTTCACCTATGTTGATGATATTATTCAGGGACTGATGGCCTGCCTGTTGCGCCCACCTCAAACAGAATCCCCCGAGGTCCCGCACAAAATCTATAACTTGGGAAATAACAAGGCCGTTGATTTGGAATATTTTGTGGCCGTGCTGGAAAATTATCTTGGCCGCAAGGCCCGGATTGAATACCTGCCCATGCAGCCCGGAGATGTTTATGTCACCTGTGCGGATATCGAGGATAGCGCCCGGGATCTCCGCTTTTCCCCCGGCACCGACATCGAAGCCGGCCTGATGCATTTCGTCCGCTGGTATAAAGATTACTATCACATTTCCTGAATGTTTCACATGAAACAATCCTCATTCCAAACTTAAAAATGTTTCATGTGAAACAAGAAAATCCCCCGCCCGTCCTAGGAATCCACATGCTCCCAAAATTTTGCCCGGCCTAAAGCTCCTTCTCAAAAAAATCTAGACCTGTTGACAGTCACTTAAATTTCCCTTAAAAATTCCAATAAACGCCTTCCACCTTCTTCCCGGCGTACTGAAAAACCCGCAGGCAAAGGAAAAACTTGTGACCAGAATCATTGCCATTGCCAACCAAAAAGGCGGAGTGGGCAAGACCACCACCGCCATCAATCTGGCCGCCTCCCTGGCCGTGATGGAAAAAAAAGTCCTGCTGGTGGACTGCGATCCCCAAGCCAATTCCACAAGCGGCCTGGGGTTGGAGCACCAAATCCTCAAAGAAAACCTCTACACCGTGTTCTACACCCCCCAAGAAGCCCGCAAAGCCATCCACCCCACCTACACCCCCTTTATGGACCTGTTGCCCTCGAGTACGGACTTGGTGGCCGTGGAGTTGGAGCTAATCAATGAAATCAGCCGCGAATCCTACCTGGCCGAGGTGCTGAATACCGTAAAGGCCGACTATGAATTTATCCTGCTGGATTGCCCGCCTTCCCTGGGACTCATTACCATTAATTCCCTCTGCGCGGCCAAGGAACTGCTCATCCCCCTGCAGTGCGAATTTTTCGCCCTGGAAGGATTGGTCAGCCTGTTGCGCACCACCGAGCGGATCAAAAACCGCTTGAACCCGGATCTTTCCATAACCGGCGTGGTGCTGACCATGTACGACAATCGCAACAACCTGGCCCGCCAGGTCAAGGCCGAGGTGCGTAAACACTTTCAGGACAAACTGATGGAAACCGTCGTGCCGCGCAATGTCCGCCTTTCAGAGGCGCCCAGCCACGGCAAGTCCATCATTCGCTACGATATTAAATCCAAAGGCGCGGATGCATATATCTCGCTGGCCCGGGAGCTGATTATGCGCAACCCGGCAAAACAAAACAAAAACTGAACCAGGAGACTGTCATGGCTGTAAGCCCCAATCGTCTCGGCCGCGGACTCGGCACAGACATCCTCTTCGCC
>WRHT01000065.1 GCA_009783115.1 Desulfovibrionaceae bacterium
AATTCAGGTTGTGGGCCAGCTTCATCAGGTCATAGGCTTCTTTGACCAGGGAATTGCCCTTGCCTTCCTCCTCGCCGATGGAGAGCAGTCCGACTTTGGGCTGGATGCGGGCCAGGACGGTTTGGGCCATGGCAGAACCCATGAGTCCGAACTGAAATAGGTGGTGCGGCTTGCAGTCCACATTGGCGCCCACATCCAGCAGCACGGTGGGTTGCTCCTTTTCCGAGGGGAGCATGGTGGCCATTGCCAGCCGGTCCACCCCGCTGATGCGGCCGATGATGAACATGGCGCAGGCCACGGTGGCCCCGGAATGGCCGGGACTGATCATGCCGTCGGCTTTGCCTTCCTTTACCAGGCGGCAGGCCAGTTGCACCGGGGAATTTTTTTTGCGGCGCAATACATCGGATGGGCGATCCGTCATGTGCACCACGTCCGAGGCATGGGCCAAGTCATAATCCACGCCGCGCAGGTCTTCCTTGCGCAAGGCCTCTTTAACGGCCTCGGTCTGGCCGACCAAGATGAGCTTGCATCCGCACTCGCGGGCGGCCTGGATGCTGCCGGGCACGGTCACTTCAGGCCCGAAATCGCCGCCCATGACATCCACGGCAATCACCGGCGCCGTTTGCGGCGCGGCGGGCACGGCCGGGTAATAGGTTTCCGGCGCGTCCTCTTCTGTGGGGCGGCTTAATTCGCGGTCATGCTGCGACATTGGGGATTAGTTTTCCGCGCTGGCCGGAGCGGCCAGCTGCCGGCCGCGATAATTGCCGCAGGAAGGGCAGATGGCGTGGGGCAGGGCCGGTTCCCCGCATTTGCAGATCACCACCGTGGGAATGTCCACCCGGTCATGGGATCGGCGCATGTTTTTTCTGGACTTGGATTTTTTATTTTGTTGAACCGCCATGTCCATTCTCCTTATTTGTTCAATTTCAGTCCGCGCAGTTTTTCCAGGCGCGGGTCGGCATATTCCGTTTTACAGCCGCAAGGTCCCTGGTTTAAGTTTTGCCCGCAGCCGGGACACAGTCCGGAGCAGTCCTCCCGGCAAAGGGGAAACTGGGGCAGGGCCTGGGCGAATTCCTCCCAGGCCAGGTTGGCCGGGTTGATCTCCAGCCCGCTCCAATCCGCCGGCGAAGGCGTTTCCCGCGCGGGTCGGCGGCGTGCGGCTTTTTTTCCTGGCCGCCCCGGCGGAAGCAGGACCGGGGACCAGCGTATGAAGTACTGGTCAACTTCCGTGTCGGCCAGGGCCGGGTCCGTCTCCAGGGGAGGAAAGGGTTCGTAGCTGTCAAAGTCGCGCCGCAGCTCCACCCGCGTTTCTTCGGCGCAACGGCTGCACGGCAGAATTATCGCCCCGCATATATGCCCGTGCGCCAGGAGACCGCCTTCCTGGGGCAGAAGACGCAGGCGCGCTTCCAGGGGAGCGGCGATCCGGCAGTCTATCTTGAATTCCTCCAGGGGAGCAAGCCAGATGGACTGATCCGTCAAAATGATTTCGCCGCCCTGGTTCAGCGCCGCTGATAAAGGCAGCCAGTCCGTCCGCATAGTCCGTCCGCTCAGCCGGGAATAAAATTTTCCGCCGGGGTGGCCCGGCGGAAGAAAGCGCCCGCCTGAACTGGTAAGAATAGCCACGAAACAAGGATGTTGTCAAGGATATACCCGGACCGAGGCTTTTTAGCTTGCTTTTTTCCTCCCGGCGGATATAATTCCCCTTCCATATTATAAGGAGAACCTCTCATGGCCAGAGTGTGCGATATATGCGGCAAGCAGGCCCAAGTGGGCAACCGGGTCAGCCATTCCAATATTAAGACTGCCCGTCTTTTTCGTCCTAATCTGCAAAAAGTGCGTCACCAGAAGAGCAACGGCCAGGTGCTTACCCTGCGGGTCTGCACCCGTTGCCTGCGCTCCGGCGCGGTGGTGAAGCCGATCAGCCGGCCCGCTCCGGCGTCCAGCCGGTAGAAGCGCGCAATACGCGGTCGGCGAAAACCGCCGCGCCGTATCCATTATCAATATTGAACACGCTTATTCCGGCGGCGCAGGAAGAGAGCATCCCGGCCAAGGCGGCGAAGCCGCCGGCGCTTACCCCGTAGCCCACGGAAGTGGGCACGGCCAGCACCGGCTTGCCGGTCAGTCCGGCGATCACGCTGGGCAGGGCGCCTTCCATGCCGGCAATGACCATGAGCAGTTTGGCCTGGGCAAAGGCCTCCAGCCAGGGTGTCATGCGATGTAATCCGGCCACGCCGATGTCTGGGGCCAATCCGCAGTCCAGGCCGCAAAAGCGCGCCGTTCCCAAAGCTTCCAGGGCCACCCGCATGTCCGAAGCCCCGGCGGTGACGATCATCAGTTCGCCGTTGCGCGGCCAGGGAGGATTTAGGCGCAGGGGGCGGTTCATGGTGAACAGTCCGGCCTCCCGGCTCCATTCGCCTTGGGGAAATTCCCGGCTAAGGCCCTCACCCTGGACCTCGGAGACCCTGGTGGCCAGAACCGGGAGAGCTCCCTCCGGCCCGGCCAGTCCACGCATGGCCGCCAGCAGGCGATCCTGGCTCTTGTCCTTGGCCAGCACGCATTCTCCCCGGCCGGTACGCAGCTCCCGGTGCAGGTCCAGGTTCACCCCGTCCAGCAGTTCTTCAAAGGGAGTGAAGCGCATCCGTCCGGCGGCTTCTTCCGGGGAAAGTTCTCCCGCCCCGACCAGATGCAGGATATTCAGCAGGTTCGTCATATATCTTCCATACCCCTCCCGCAGGCGGGGCGCAAGGTATTGATTAAGGCTGGATAAGCATGTATGCAGTCAGCTATGTATGCGCGCAGGATTTTGTTCATCGCCCCTACCCAGACGGTTACGCGCCTCTTTCCAGATTTGCGCGAGGCCGGTTTTGAGGTCGGCATAGCGGAGAATGTCAAGGGCGCCGCGGCCTTTATCCGCAAAACCCCGCCGGGAGTCATTCTCTCCCGTCCGTCCATGCCCGGATACAAGGTGGAGGATCTGTTGAGCGTGGGGCAAGAGGATCCGGCCTTTCCGCCGGTGGTGGTCTTTACGGATAAGGGCGATGCCGGGGAGGCCTCCAGGATCATGAGCTTGGGAGCCAGGGATTACTGGCTTGAGCCGTTGTTTACTGAAAAAATAGCCGCCCTGCTTCCGGCGCGCAAGGAAGCCCCCACGCCTCCGCCAAATTCGGTGCTGGGCCGGAGCCGCCCTAGCGCCCAGACGCGGATTATCGGCGAACATCCCGCCCTGCGCCGGGTGCTCTCCCTGGCTATGCAGGTGGCCAAATCCAGGGCCACGGTGCTTATTTCCGGGGCCTCGGGCACGGGCAAGGAGATGTTCGCCCGCTACCTGCACGCCCAGAGCGATCGGGCCGCTGGCCCGTTCATTGCCGTAAACTGCGCGGCCCTGCCCGAACATCTTCTTGAGAGCGAACTTTTTGGCCATGAAAAAGGGGCCTTTACCGGAGCCATTGCCCGCAAGCTGGGCAAATTTGAACTGGCCAGCGGCGGTTCCATGCTCCTGGATGAAATCTCGGAAATGGATTTGGCCTTGCAGGCCAAGCTTCTGCGCGCCTTGCAGGAAAACCAGATCGACCGGGTGGGCGGCGCGGAAAGCGTAAATATTGACGTGCGCGTGCTGGCCACCACCAACCGGGATCTTGAGGCCTGGGTCGGGGAAGGCAAGTTCCGCCAGGATCTTTTTTTCCGCCTGAACGTCATCCCCTTGCGTCTGCCTTCCCTTAAGGAAAGGGCCGAAGACGCGCTCTTGCTGGCGAATTTTTTTCTCCAGCTTTATGTGGACGAATACCGTCTGTCCCCCACTATTCTCTCGGATGAAGCCGCCGCCTGGATTATGGATTACGCTTGGCCCGGCAATGTGCGGGAATTGCAAAACCTCATGGAACGGGCCGCTTTGCTGTGTGGGGGAAAGCCCATCCTGCCGGCGCATTTTCTGTTGGACCAGGATAGCTGGCCGCTCTTTGCCGGCGATGAAGGTTTCCAGGCCGGGGAGGGCGAACAGCCCGCGGGATCGGCAAACGCGGCGGAAAGCGGGGCGGCTTTCAGCGGCGGGGTCATTCCCCTGCATGAGATGGAACGCATCATGATTATAAAAGGTCTGGAGCAGACCAGGGGCAACCGCACCCAGGCGGCCGAGCTTCTGGGCATCTCCGTGCGCACCCTGCGCAACAAGCTGAACGAATACCGGGAGCAGGGCCGCCCGGTGGAAGCCGTGGAAGAGGGCCGGGAAGGAGAAACATGAGCAGGGAGAATACGCCCCCGGAGGCCCATTGCGCGGCCTGCCCCATGACCAGGGTCGGCGCGCGCCGTTGCATCCAGGAAGGCGGCCAGGGTCCTCCGGATTGTCCCACGCTTTCCAGGCCGGAGATGGGCAAGGAGAGTCTCGGCGTATATAAAGGCGATCCCTGGGCCAGGATGGCGCGGGTCGCGGCCCAAACGGAACGGGCCGGATATGAGCAGGCCGGCCTCGGTTTTAGGCCTGTCCATCCGCGCATCGTGGAGTTGATGGATTTCGCCCGCCGCATGGGCTATAAGAAAATGGCCCTGCTTTTTTGCATAGGCTTGCGGAAGGAAGCGGCCGTGGCCGGGGAGATCCTGGAAACCAACGGTTTTGAGGTGCTTTCCGCCGTCTGCAAGGTCGGCTGCCTGCCCAAGTCGGAACTGGGGCTGACCAGGGAAGATCAGCTCAACAGCAACGGCGAGGAAAGCATGTGCAACCCGGTCATGCAGGCGGCCCTGGCCAACGAGGCCGGGGTGGATTTTAATATCCTGCTGGGCCTGTGCGTGGGGCATGACACCCTGGCGCTGGCCCACCTGAAGGCTCCGGCGACCATCCTGGCGGTCAAGGACCGGGCGCTGGGGCATAACCCCCTGGCGGCCTTGCAGCAGTATGATACCTACTATAGCTACCTGAAAAACAGGCTTTTTGATTAAAATTTGGCAAGCGTGGCCGTGAGTTTTTGCGTATGCTCGTTGAGATGGCAAGACGTTTTGGTTTCGGGAGATCCTAGTAGGTATATACATTATTGACAGCGCGCCCCTGTTTCATTTTCCCGCCAGCGGCACATAGCCTGTCCGTGCAAGCAAGTCCTGGCCTTCCGGGCCGAGAATCCAGTCGAGCAGCTTCCGGCTTTGCGGGTTGATCGGTCTGGCCGTCACTGCGGCATGGCCGTCTGGCTGCGGGATTCTTTGTTCCGCTGAAAGGCCAGAATAGGCGCATCCGGTCCTACGCTGAGCGGTGCGGCGGGGTTCTTATTTTTTAGTCGTATTTACGCTTGATGTCCTCAACTTTTTTTTCGTATTCCGCGTCTATGTCTTGATCTTTCTGGTGCATTTCTTCCACACCAGAACCGCCCATCGCGTTATGCCGTATTTTTCCCAAATAGAAACCCGTGCCTATCAGTCCAGCCACAAGTCCGGCTCCAAGGTAAACAAGCGGACTATCCGGCGCGAAGTTCGCTGCTATAAATCCGCAAACCAGGGCATATCCTAAAAAGATGTAGGCCATGATAGCGCCTTTGATCACGTGTCCAATCGTATCCTGTCTGCGTTCAGCATAGTTAAGGCAGAAGTTGAATATACCCCAGACGGCAAAAGTCAGTAAGAAGAAACAAATCGCCACAGCGATCAGTCGTGAGAAGAAGTATTCATTAGAGTCTTCAATGCCGAATATACTGAAAATAGGGTCGGTCAGAAAATAGGTTCCTACCCATGCCGGTCCCGCGGCGGGCAAGTTGGTGATGATAAACTTGATGGGCCAAAGGCAAAGATTCAACAGGTGCCATATTAGTGACTCATGGCTCGCGGCGCTCAACTCATAATCACGGTCATGACGTTTATTTGCTTCATAGTCCATAATATCCTCCTCTCGTTGTTCAGCGATGCGCATCATGCTGTTGGCCGCGCATGTTTCTTGCTTCGCTCTTTATTGTCTTGCCAAATGTCCTAACGTGCCGATACGTTATGTGTCAAGTAATCCGCTATATTTGCTCCCAAAAATGGGGAGCGAATATGATTACCAGCAATGTCAGGCAGATAATGGAGAGTAAAAAAATTTCCGTACGGCGCATGATGGACTACACCGGGCTGGCTAATGAAACCATCCTCCGGGCGAGGGGGCAGCAGATAAATCAGTGCCATCTTCGCACTTTGGAAATAATGGCGGGTTATTTGGGCTGTAAGGTCAAAGACCTGTTTGAGGAAAACTGAACCGCCCGCCGCGGGATAAAGTAACCACGCTCCTTTGGCGGGGGCCGGGGGCAACGCCCCCGTTCAAAGTGGCCTGCTGCCTGATTTTGTATTTACTTAACTTCCGTGAAGTCCGCGTCCACCACGTCCTCACCCTTGGACGCCCCGCCCGCATCACTCCCATCGCCAGGTTCGGCCTCGGTCTGGGCCTTCTGGGCGTAGAGCTGTTCGGCCAGTTTGTGCGAGGATTTGTCCAGGGCCTCCATGGCCGCGCGCAGGGCGACCGGGTCCTTGCTTTCCATGACGCTTTTCAAATTGCTGATCTTGGCCTCGATATCGCCGCGCAGGTCTGAGTCCACCTTGTCTCCCAAGTCGGCCAGGGATTTTTCCGCGGCGTAAATGGAGGCGTCGGCCCGGTTGCGCGTCTCGATGAATTCCTGTTTTTTCTTGTCCTCGTCGGCGTGGGCCTCGGCCTCTTTGACCAGGCGCTGGATATCCTCCTCGGCCATGCCCGAGGAGGCGGTGATGCGGATGGTCTGCTCTTTGCCCGTGCCCATGTCCTTGGCGCTGACATTGACAATGCCGTTGGCGTCGATGTCAAAGGAAACTTCGATTTGCGGGATGCCTCGCGGGGCCGGGGGGATGCCAGCGAGTTCGAAGCGTCCCAGGGTCATGTTGTCGGCGGCCATGGGGCGTTCGCCCTGGAGCACATGGATGGAGACCGAGGGCTGGTTGTCCGCGGCCGTGGTAAAGACCTGGCTTTTGCGGGTGGGTATGGTGGTGTTGCGCTCAATGAGCCTGGTCAGCACTCCGCCCAGAGTTTCAATGCCCAGGGAGAGGGGGGTGACGTCCAGGAGCAGCACGTCTTTGACCTCGCCTTGGAGGATGCCGCCCTGGATAGCCGCGCCCATGGCCACCACCTCGTCCGGGTTGACCGAGCGATTGGGCTCTTTGCCGAAGAATTCCTGCACGGCTTTCTGCACCAGGGGCATACGGGTCATGCCGCCCACCAGGATGATTTCATCGATCTGGTTAACGGTCAGCCCGGCATCGGCCAGAGCCTTTTTGCAGGGCTCGATGGTGCGCCGTACCAGGTCTTCCACCAGGCTTTCAAGCTTGGCCCTTGAGAGTTTGTACAAAAGGTGCTTGGGGCCGTTTTGGTCCGCGGTGATGAAGGGGAGGTTGATCTCCGCCTCCATGGAGGCGGAAAGGTCCTTTTTGGCCTTTTCAGCGGCTTCCTTGAGGCGCTGCAAGGCCATGCGGTCCTTGGAGAGGTCAATGCCCTGCTCCTTTTTGAATTCGTCCACCAGCCAGTTGATCACCCGCTGGTCAAAATCTTCGCCGCCCAGGAAGGTGTCGCCGTTGGTGGAGCGTACTTCCACCACCTTGTCGCCCACTTCCAGCACGGAAATGTCAAAGGTTCCTCCGCCCAGGTCAAAGACGGCGATCTTTTCGTCGCTCTTGCGGTCAAAGCCGTAGGCCAGGGAAGCTGCGGTTGGCTCGTCG
>WRHT01000066.1 GCA_009783115.1 Desulfovibrionaceae bacterium
CGGCCAAGGCGGATTTTTTCAGAGGCCTGGAGAATTTCCCGCCTATAAAGACCAGGGATTTTTGCTCGCGGATGAGGCGGAACGTTACTACCAATCAGGGCCTCCCTTCCTGCAACGCTATTTTCCTTTCTGGCTGGCCGTTCTGATTGAGCGCATGCTGGTGCTGGCGCTGCCGATCGTTATCCTGCTCCTGCCCCTTTTGAGGTTCGCTCCATCCATCTATAGCTGGCGCGTGCGTTCGCGGATTTTCCGCTGTTATGGCGACCTGAAATTCATGGAAGACGAATTACGCAAAAATTATGACCGCACACGCCAAAATGAATACTTGGAGCGGCTCAACCGCATTGAAGATGACGCCTCTTCCAAAAACATCCCTTTGGGTTTTACGGATCTTTTGTACACCCTGCGCGAACACGTCAACTTTGTGCGCGCAAAACTTACCTATTTAGAATCTGGGGGAACGCCCGATGATAATCCTCCAGAACGGCAAGCGCGTGATATATGAACACTTCGCGACAGCGCATCCTCTCAAGATAGACATGGGGCGTTCCGCATGAAATACCGGGCTGAACGTTACGGGCATGCGGCGCGCCCGGCCGGCGGCGGAGCTTGACAGACACGGACGAGAGCGGATAGTGCTAAAAACGGAGCCGGGCGGCGGCCTCCGCCGCCAACCCCGCCAGGTCCGAAAGGAAGCAACGGCAACGGCTGAACCGGGTGTCCGGCTCTCTGAAGGCGTGAAGGAAACTTCACGCCTTCAGTTTTGCAATGCCTGACCTTTTTTCAATATACCCCCGTAAGCCCGCGTTCGCGCAAGACGGCATCACAGGCCCCTATGTGGTAATTGAGATGGCGGATCGTGCTCAGGGCGGCGTGCAGCCTAGTGTGCGGCTTGCCCAGACGCTTGCTCATGGCCGGGTGTTCCTTGGACAGGGAGGCGAGGCTCAGGCTTTCGTAGTAAGCCATAGCCAGTTTTTTAATCCGGCCGGCTTCCTCCAAAATCTCGGCCTTGGAAGGAACCCGATCCAGGGTATCGGACAAAAGAGCCACCCCCCGCGAATACTTGTCCAGAGAGAGAGCCTTGGCCTCCGGATTTTCGATGGCGTTCAATTCCGCGATGACCATGGCATGCCAGATCTGTTGCCAGTAAACATAGCCCCCGGCCTTGACTCCCCATAGCCCTTCCGGGCATATCTCCACCTGTTTCTCCATCATGGCCCAAAAACGTTCAAATTCTTCACTGAAACACCGGATTATCGGTTCCAACTCCATTTTCTCCCCCTTATAGATTCGGCATAAAGGCAGTTTACAAAATTTGCCCGCACGCGGCAAACTCTCGGGAAGCCGGGCAGTGGGCCGGTTCGCTTTTTGGGGGCTGCCTCCCCAATCCCGTTAGTAATCAGGTTTCCCAATGAGCCACGCTCCTTATAAATGGCTACAGGGTTAATTGACATAACCGGCAAACTGTGAAAAGATTTTTAATTTACTGTAATATACGCCTGGAGGGCGCATGGCTAAAGAAGAAGCCATTGAAGTTGACGGAGTGGTGCAGGAGGCTCTGCCCAACGCCATGTTCCGGGTGGAACTGGATAACGGGCATGTGGTGCTTGCGCATATTTCCGGTAAAATGCGCAAGTTTTACATACGCATTCTGCCGGGGGACAAGGTCAAAGTGGAGCTTTCCCCCTATGATCTGACCCGCGGGCGCATCACCTACCGGATGAAATGACCTTCCGCGCGCCGGCGGCCAAGGGCTCTTCCCCGCAAAAAACCGCCGGGCACCTGCTGACCGGACAAAGAGGCGAAGAGCTGGCGGCTGAATATTTACGCGGCCTGGGCCTGGAAGTTCTGGACCGCAACTGGCGGCCCGCCGGAACCGCGTCTGCCCTGGAAATCGACTTGGTGGCCCTGGGAAAAGACCTGTTGCTCTTTGTGGAGGTCAAAACCCGCACGCATAAACCGGGAACCGCCTTTACGCCGCAAGACTCCTTCACCCCGGCCAAGGGCCGCAAACTCCTCCGGGCCGCCTCCCTGTATCTTGAAGAGCGCGGCCAGTGGCGGCAGCCTTGCCGTTTCGACCTGATTTGCGTATCCTTGCCTTTGGCCGGCCCTGAAGGCCCCGGCCCTACCCTGGAGCATTTCAAAAATGTCCTCAGTTTCCAGTCCGCCGGCAGGAGAACTGCTGCTGGTCTCCACGCCCCTTGGCAACCCTGGTGATCTTTCGCCCAGGGCCAAGGAAGCCTTGTCCAGGGCCGACGCCGTGCTGGCCGAAGATACGCGGCGGACGGGCCTTCTTCTCGCCGGATGCGGGATCAGCGCCCGGCGGCTGATCAGTTTCCATGAACATAACGAAGATGAACGCCTGCCAGGCCTGTTGGAAGAACTCGCCCAGGGACGCCGCCTGGCCCTGGTTTCCGATGCGGGAACTCCGCTCCTGGCCGACCCCGGCTATGCGTTAACGCGGGCCTGCCGTGACGCCGGGTTCAAGATCACGGCCCTGCCTGGACCATGCGCCGCCATCGCCGCCCTGAGCGCCAGCGGACTGCCTCCGCAGCCTTTTGCTTTTTTAGGATTCCCGCCCAGACGGCCTGGGGATAGACGCCGTTTTTTCGCCCCTTTCGCCGCCCTCCAACTAACCCTGGTCTTTTACGAACGCAAAGACAGGATCCGCCAGGCCCTGGAAACCCTGCTGGATTTGGGCGGCCCCAGGGAAATCTGCCTGGCCCGCGAATTGACCAAGGTCCACGAGGAATTCATTTTCTTCACCCTGGGCGAGTGGGAACGCCTGCCCGGAGATCTCCTTGGAGAAATCACGGCGGTGGCCGGACCGCCGTTCTCCCAGAAACGCCTGACCGAAGAAGAGGTGCGTGCCAGGATTGCCGCCTTGCGGCGGCAAAACCCGGATACGCTCAAACCGCGCGATCTCCTCCGCCAAATCCGTACCCAGGCGCCTGGCTGGAACGCAACGGAAATTTACCGTTTGTTGAGGTAATGATGGATCTTGGACTCTCCCCCAAAGCTTACCGCAAATGCCTGCTGCGCAGCAGCATGCTGAATTTCCTGTGCTCCGAGCAAGGACAGCAGAGCCTGGGCTTTTTATATTCCATCCTGCCTGGGCTGCGCGACCTGCATCGGGACGACCGGGCCTTTGCCCAAAGCTGCGCTCGTTATGCCCGGCATTTCAAATGCCATTCGCTCTGGGCCCCTTTTCTGGCCGGAGCCTTCCTCCGCCAGGAACGCCAATTCGCCGCCGGAGGATCAACCCCGGATCCGATCCTGCCTTTGCAGCGCACCCTGCTCAATTCCCTCTCGGCCCTTGGAGATTCCTTTTTCAACGGGAGCCTGCTGATCATGCTCGCCCTCGGACTGGCCTGCCTGGCCGTTCTTGGCTGGACAACGGCCTTGGGCTGCCTGGCCCTAAGCTGGTTCATGCTCAGTTTGCTCTTTAAGTGGTTTTCCTTCCACCTGGGGCTGGCCAGAGGATTCCCCTACCTGCGGCATGTCTGGAGGCTGAGGCTGGCGGACAAGGCCGCCTGGCTGAAATGCTGCAACGCCCTGCTGCTCTGCCTTTTCCTGGTTCTGTTGCTGCGTCCCGAAGATAACCCTGCCTCCCTGGCCCAAACCGCCAGTAGCTGGTTTCTGCCCGTAGCCGCGCTGGTATTCACCGGCGGACTCATCGCCCGCCTGCGTCTGCCTCGTCTGCCCCTTATCTGCGCCTGGTCGCTGATTATCGCATTGCTTTGAAGAGTGGCTGGACAGCACGCGTCCTTGGGTATAGGTAAAGGCGTTTTACGTATTTTCAGGAAAAACGGACAACCCCATGGCGCATAATGTGGAATACCAGACAGCGATCGAAGCCGAAGTAATCTTTACGGCCACGGTGACGGTTTTGAACGATTGGGGGCTGCACGCCCGCCCGGCGGCCAACCTGGCCAGGATCGCCCAAGGCTTTGCGGCGGATATTTCTCTGAACGCGGGCGAGCACAACGCCAATGCCAAGAGCATACTGGATATTCTCACCCTGGCCGCCACCCGCCATACCACGCTGACGCTCACCTGTCTGGGAGCGGAGGCCCGGGAGGCCGGCGAGGCCATACTGCGCTTTTTCGCCGGAAAATGGCATGAAAGAAAACCCTAAAAAACACCGTATCCTCACCGGCGTGGCCGCCTCCTCCGGCATAGCCGTGGGGCGGGCGCTCTTTATCAATCGCGCCTCTGGAGGTTCTTTTTCCACGGAAACCATCCACCCCAAGCATTTCGTACGTGAAGAAAAACGCCTGGAGCGGGCCGTGGCGGATCAGGCCTGTGAATTTGAAAACGCCGAGGGCAAGGTTCGCGGGATGTCCCAGGAACAGTCGGATCTGCTGGAGGCCTACAGCATGATCTGCCGGGACCCCAAACTCATGGACCTAGCCCGCAAGGCCATCCGCCAGGATCGCCTGCCGGCCGTCATGGCCTGGGAAAAGGCCGTGCGTTCGGTTCTGAAATCTTTTGAAAAAATTGATGTGCCCTATCTGCGCGAACGGGCCGAAGATGTAAAAAGCGTCGGATTCCGCGTGGCCGCACGGCTGCGCGGGTGTAAGACCGAACCCTCCCCGGCCTTGGGATGCCGCGTTATCCTGGCCCATGACCTAACCCCGGCGGACACCCTGGCCCTGGCCCCGGAAAACATCCTGGGGCTGGTAACGGAGATGGGCGGGCAGACTTCGCATACCGGCATCCTGGCCAGGGGACAGCGTCTGCCCTGCGTGGTGGGAGTCACCGGGCTGGAAGAGGCGGCCAGGGACGGGACCATGGTCATCGTGGACGGCATCCGCGGGTTGGTGATCGTAAACCCCCTGCCGGACGAGCTGGCCTCCTACCAGGAAAAACAAGAACTGCTCAACCTTTTTGAGGCGCGTATCCGCCAGGAAGCGCACCTGCCCGCCCAAACCGAGGACGGATGCCTGGTCCGGGTGTACGGCAACATCGAGACCACGGATGACTCCTTGCGCATCCGGGATCTGGGCGGCGAAGGCATCGGCCTGTACCGAACGGAGTTCGGCTATCTCTCCAGGCTGGATCTGCCCACGGAAGAAGAGCTGTACGCCGACTACACCAGGATCGTCCGCGGCATGGCCCCGGATCGTGTAGTGCTGCGCACCCTGGATATCGGCGCGGATAAAAACCTGGCCGGCATCCCCAAACTGGAGGAGAGCAACCCGGTCCTGGGACTGCGCTCCATCCGCCTCTCCCTGTATTGCCCGGACCTGCTCCGCAGCCAGTGCCGGGCCATCCTGCGCGCCGCGGCGCACGGCAACGCGGCGGTGATGTTCCCCATGGTTTCCGGACTGCGCGAATTGCGCCAGGCCAAGGCCATTCTTGAAGAGGCGCGCCGGGAGCTGCGGGAGAGAGGAGAACCCTGCGCGGATAACCTGCCCGTGGGCGTCATGATCGAACTGCCCTCCTCCGTGTTCCTCGCCCCGGCCCTGGCCAGGGAAGCGGATTTCTTCAGTATAGGATCCAATGACCTCACCCAGTACATCCTGGGCGTGGACCGGGAAAACAAATATGTCTCCTACCTGTACCAGCCCCTGCACAGCGCGGTGCTCCAGGCCGTCCGCCAGGTGGCCGAGGCCGCCCGCCAGGCCGGCATCCGGGTGAGCGTGTGCGGGGAAATGGCTTCAGATCCCTTCTGCCTGCCGCTGCTTATGGCTATGGGCATTGATGAATTTTCCGTCACCCCCCAGGCCATCCCCATTCTCAAATACCTGATCCGGCGGCTGAATATGCATGAATTGCGCGACCTCCTGGCCCAGGTCTATGACAAGGTTTCCACCGAGACCACCAGGCGTCTGATGGAAGAATACATGCGCGACCGCTTCTGCCAGGAGCTGCAGTTCATCAATCTGAGTGTGAAGGAGGACGCGTGAGCTCCAAAAAACCGGGAACGCCCCAACTGGCCCAAAACAGAAAGGCCAGGCATGAATACGAACTGCTGGATTTCTTTGAGGCCGGCCTGGCCCTTCTGGGTCCGGAAGTCAAAAGCATCCGGAACGGCCTGGCCAGTTTTCACGACGCCTATGTATCTTTCCGCCAGGGAGAGGCCTTTGTGCTGGGCCTGCGTATCGCCCCTTACGTCAATGCCGGCTATGCCCGCCCCAATCCGGACCGGGAAATAAAGCTCCTGCTCCACGCCTCGGAAATCCGCCTGCTTAGCGCCAAGGTGGAGCAAAAAGGCCTGACCGTGGTCCCCCTGAACCTGCACCTCCATCACGGCCGCATTAAAATGGAACTGGCTCTGGCCCGTGGCAGGAAACTGCACGACCAACGCCAGGCTCTCAGAGAAGCCGCGGAGCAGCGGGATATGCAACGGGAAAAATTTTAACCCTTACCCCCTCCCATCACCGCCCAGACCACCTGACCGTAGGCGACACAGGCATCGCCGGGAGGCAACTGCCTGTGGCTCAGGGGGATGAGCCCGCGGCGGCGCAGTTTTTCACGCAGGAGCAGGTGCATGCTAAGGTTTTGCATCACCCCGCCGCTCAATCCCACCAATGATGCGCCGCTGATCCGGCTTCCGGCCAGGGCCAGATCCGCCAGGCCTTCAGCCAGAGACCAATGGAAAGCGCGGGCCAGCAAGGCGCGTCTTTCTTCATCCAAGGGCGGACGGACCGCCTCGTTAAGGGCGCGGAATAGGGCGTGCGTATCCAGGATCAGGCGCGGGCCGTGGCCGGAGTTGGCCTCCAGCACCGGACAGGGAAGGCGCAGGGCGCGGCCGGCTGCGAAATCGGCATAGAGTTCCATACAGGAAACAGGGGCCGCCGTCCCGTAATACTGGGCTTCCTCCAGGCGGACGGCCGCCTGGCCCTCATGGCTGATCTCCAGGCAGAGACCGAGGAGAGCGGAAACCGCGTCAAAAAGACGGCCCGCCCCGCTACTGCGCGGACTGTTCAGCCCCTGGCGCAATAGATCCGGGATCCGGCCGGCGGTTTTTTCCTCCCGGGGCAGCCAGGGCAACGGCGCATCCCCGGACAAGCCCAGACGCAGGATCAGGGCCTGGGCGATACGCCAGGGGGCGCGAACCGCCGCTTCGCCTCCAGGCAAATCCAGGGGGGCGAGGCTCCCCAGGCGGGTAATCTCCGGGCCCCTGCCGGGGCGGGGTTTATCCACAAAAAGCAGTTCTCCTCCCCAGATGAGTCCTTCCGGATTGATCTCCGCCGGGGCGAAACCCGCGCCGTCCAGAGTCAAGGCCAAAGCCGGGCCGTATTGCCGGTTTTCGGCCAGCACCGCTAAAGCATGGGCGAAATGATGGGGCAGGCGCAAAAGGGGCAAATTCTCCCTGGCCGCTCCATAATGAAAATCAGGATGGGCGTCGGCCACCTGGATTCGCGGGGTGACCTGCAAGAGTTCGGCCAGATGCAGGGCGCATTCTTCCTGGAAGATGCCGGCCCGCTGGTTCCGCAGATCCCCGATGTGCTGCCCGACAAAGGCTTCGCTCCCCCGGCTCAGACAGATGGTGTTTTTCAGTTCCGCTCCCAGGCCGAGCGCGCAGGGCGCGCCCCCAAGCTCCGGCAAGGGCAGGGGCAGAGGGATGAAGCCCCTGGCCCGGCGAAAA
>WRHT01000067.1 GCA_009783115.1 Desulfovibrionaceae bacterium
AGGCGAAGAAGAGTTTGGAGGGGACATCCTGAAGGTGCAGGAAATCATCCGCACCATGGAGATCACCAAGGTCCCCAGGGCTCAGGATTTCGTGGAAGGGGTGATCAACCTGCGCGGCAAGGTCATTCCGATCATTGATTTGCGCCGCCGTTTCGGCCTATCTTCCAAGGCCCATGACAAGCACACGCGGATCATCGTCATCGAGATCAGCAACATGATCGTGGGCTTTGTGGTGGATTCCGTATCCGAGGTGTTGCGTATTCCGTCCAGCACGGTTGAGCCGCCGCCCCCGGTGGTGGCCGGAGTTGAATCCGAATACATCAGCGGGGTGGGCAAGCTCCATGACCGGCTACTCATCCTCCTGGATCTGGATAAATTGCTGTCCAGTTCGGATTTGGAAGCCTTGGGCCAGTTCTAGGCATGAATTTCATACCAGGCGAGCCGCTTCCGGGCATGATTCCGGGAGCGGCTTCGTTTTTCAACGCCCCGGATCAGGAGGGCGCGCCCAGGATTGGGCGGGTGAGCCGTTCCGGGCCGGGCGGCCGGGCCCGGCTGGCCCTGGATCTCATCTCCCGTGGCCGGAAGGTGGCGATTTTTGTCCGGGACGTGGAGGAGCTGGCGGAGTTGCGCGCGTTGCTGGCCTTGTTGGAGCCGGCTGGAGGAGAGAAGGCGGAAGCCTTGCCGCTCTGGGAACGCCGGGTGGCGCATTTTTCACCGTATTCCGCGCGTGCGGGATATTTTTCCGGCCAGTCCGAGAGGGCGGCCGCCCTCTATGCCCTGTCCCAGGGGGTATGCGCCTGTGCCTTGCTGACCCCGGACGCTCTGCTTTTGCGCGCGCCGCCCGCGGATCTTTTCACTAGGCATAGCCTCTGCCTGCGCAAAGGCCAGGAGATGCCCCTGGAGCTTATTCCGGACCAGCTTGCGGAATGGGGGTATGTGCGATCTCCCATGGTGGGGAGCCAGGGGGAGTTCGCCATCCGGGGGGATATCCTGGATATCTTCTGTCCGGGCTATCCTCGCCCGGCGCGCCTGGAGTTTTTCGGAGACAGCCTGGAGGATTTGCGGGTCTTTGATCCGGCCAGCCAGCGCTCCAGCGGCGGACTTGAGGAATTGACCATCCTGCCGGTCCTTGGCATGGTTATGTCGCCGGATCTGCGGAAGCAGGCTCTGGAGCGCTGGGAAAAGATGCTGGAGGCGGGGCGCCTGGATTCAGACGATGTCTATCTGTTGCGCAAGGATCTGGAGGCCGGGGGCCGGCGTCTCCTGCCGGGCATGTACTATGAAAAAAGTTCGCGCATAGAGGATTGGCTGCCAAAGGATCCGGTGCTGCTGTTACCCGGCCGGGCAGCCCTGGAAGAGAGTCTGCGGGCCGCGGCCGTGACTTTGGCTTCCTGGATGGAGGGGCAAGGCAAGGACGGGGATGCCCCGCGTCAGCCGGAGGCTTTGGGCATGCGTCCGGAGAGCGAGGCGTTGGCCTGGCTGGAGCGGCAGGATCGCTTGTATTTTGAGGATCTTTACGTGGGGGTGGAGGCCACGGGAGAGAGCCTGCCTGAACGGGCCATCCATTCCTTTCAGGAATTTTTTCTCCCCCTGGCCGCTTCGTCCGCCGCTCCCACCCCGTCAGGCGGACGGGGAAAGGCCGGTTCGCAGCATCCGTCAGGCGAGGTGTCCGAGGGTCCGCCGGCGTCAGCCGCCGGGTTGGAGGTCCTGGAGCGGCCCTGGCATTTCTTGGTCCAGGCCATGCGGGAATGGAGCGTGGAGAAGAACGGGCAGGTTCTGCTCAGTTTTTCCGGCGAACGGGGCAGGGCCAAATTTTTGGATCTCGCCGGACAGGAAGGCATAGTTCCCAGGGATAGCTATATTACCGGGCGTCCCGGTCTTTACGCCCTGATCTCTCCCTTCCGTCGCGGCCTCCTTATGGGCCCTCCGGGCGAACCCCGGGATCGATCTTCTGTCCGGCGGGAAGAGTCTTCCCCTTTCCGCCTGCGGCCGGGGGAGATCCTCATCCTGGGCGAAGACGTGTTGCAGCCGCATGGAAACAGGGCGGAACGCAGGGGATCCGCGGCCTTCAAGGGTCTGGATCGCTATGATGAACTGGCCGAAGGGGATCTGCTGGTACACCGGGACTACGGCATATGCGCCTTTGGCGGGCTGAAACGCCTGCAACTGGGAGAGGCGGCCAATGATTTTCTGCTCCTGCGCTATGCCGGTGACGACAAGCTCTATCTGCCGGTGGACCGCTTGGGGCTGGTGCAGTTGTTCAAGGCTCCGGACGGTTTCAGCCCGGCCCTGGATCGGCTGGGCGGAGGGCAATGGTCGGCCGGCAAGGAAAAAGCCCGCAAGGCCATTGAAGAAATCGCCAGGGATCTGGTGGAGATGTATGCCTACCGCAAGGTGGCCAAAGGTTATGGTTACAGCCGCCCCGGCGAACTTTACCGGGAATTCGAGGCTGGTTTCGGTTTTGAGGAAACCCCGGATCAGGCCAGGGCCATTGAGGAGGTGCTGGAAGACATGTCCAGGCCGGAACCCATGGATCGCCTAATCTGCGGCGATGTGGGCTTCGGCAAGACCGAAGTGGCCTTGCGCGCCGCTTTCCGGGCCGCCCTGGACGGGCGGCAGAGCGTGTTGCTTTGCCCGACCACCGTGCTGGCCGAACAGCATTACCAGACCTTCCGCGCCCGCTTGGCCGGCTTTCCCCTGAACGTGGGGCTGCTCTCCCGTTTTGTCTCCAGGACCGGGCAGGCCGAAGTGCTCAAGGAGCTGGCCGCCGGCCGGATTGACATCCTCATAGGCACCCACCGCGTTCTTTCCAAGGATGTGCGCCTGCCCAACCTGGGATTGCTGATCCTGGACGAAGAGCAGCGTTTCGGGGTGCGGCACAAGGAAAATCTGAAGCAGCTCAAGAAAAATGTGGACGTGCTTACCCTGACCGCTACACCCATTCCGCGCACCTTGCAGCTTTCCCTCTCCGGCGTGCGGGAGCTTTCGGTCATCGAGACCCCTCCGCCGGAGCGCAAATCCGTGGCCACGGCCATGATCGAGAGGGATGATGCCGCCTTGCGCGCCGTACTGGAACGGGAACTGGCCCGCCAGGGGCAGGTTTTCTGGGTGTATAACCGGGTGCAGGGACTGGAACGGGCCGCGGACTATGTAAAAAAGCTGGCGCCGGAGGCACGGGTGGGGCTGGCCCACGGACAGATGGAAGAAAAGGCTCTGGAAGAATCCATGCGGCGCTTCTGGCATGGAGAGCTGGACGTGCTGGTGTGTACGGCGATCATTGAATCGGGCCTGGATTTCCCCATGGCCAACACCTTGGTGGTGGACCAGGCCCAAATGTTCGGGCTGGGGCAGCTTTACCAGTTGCGCGGCCGGGTTGGGAGATCCGACCGCCAAGCCTATGCCGTTTTTGTATGCCCGGATATGGACCGGCTTCAGGACAAGGCCCGCCAGCGCCTGCGGGTGATCCTGGAGATGGATTGCCTGGGGGCCGGAATGCAGGTGGCGATGGAAGACTTGCGCCTGCGCGGGGCCGGGAACATCCTTGGAGAGTCACAGAGCGGACACATGCAGCGCCTGGGCTTGGACCTTTTTTTGGAAATGCTGGAAGAAGAAGTTTCCCGCCTGCGCGGCCGTCCTTTGCGCGAGCGGATGGAGATGGAGATACGCCTGGGCGTATCCGCCCATATTCCGGAAAGCTATATTGAGGACGGCCGGGAGCGTCTGCGCTACTATAAAACCCTCTCCGCCGCCGGCAGCATCGAGGCGCAGCGGGAGGTGGAATTTGAACTGCGCGACCGCTTTGGGCCGGTCCCGGAAGAACTGGAAAATTTTTTCAGCGTGCTCGGCCTGAAGCGCCGTCTGGCCGGCTGGGGGGCGGAAAGCGCCGAAATCCAGGCCGATAGGCTGCGCTTGCAGATGGGGCATGGAGGCGAGAGGCTTGACCCGGCGGCGGTGATATCCTGGGTGCAAGCCAGCCTGGGGCGCGCCCGGCTTAACCCTCCTGCCGGGTTGGAGATCCGGCTGGAAGGGGAAAGCCTGCCGCAAAAACTCGCCCGGGCGGTGGCGGAGCTTGCCCCGGTGCTGGATCCCTCCACTCCGGCCTGAGAATGTTTTATGCCCGCCGCAGAACGACCCGGTCTTCTTTGTCCAGCTCTTGCAGATGCACATCCACTCGTTCGTCGGGCAGGGTTTCAGCCTTCAGGCCGATATAATCGGCCTGGATAGGCAGTTCGCGTAGTCCACGATCCACCAGGACCAACAATTCCAGCCTGCGGGGGCGTCCATAGTCGGCCAGGGCCTCCATGGCCGCGTGCGTGGTGCGCCCGGTGTAAAGCACGTCATCCACCAGCAGGATGGAGCTGCCGTTTACCTCAAAGTCCAGCGTCGTGCGCCCGACCTCGGCCCTGGGTCCCAAGGTGCTCCAGTCATCGCGGTAAAGATTGATATCCAGCACGCCGGCGGGGAGGAGATCCAGGCCAAGCTGCCCGTGCAGCAACCGGCCCAGGCGATCCGCCAGATAGACCCCCCGCCGCCGGATGCCCACCAAGGCCAAGGGCGCGCCATCGGCGCCCCGACGGGAGCGTACCTCCAAGGCCAGCCTTTCCAGGCAGAAGCTTATTTCCTCAGCATCCATCAAGACATGTTCAGCAGTCATTTTCACTCCTTTGGATGACAAGTCTTGCCGCCGTGATTATTTGCAAAGGCACGTTCGCTCCGGCATTCACGGAGGGCCGCCGGCTCATGTGAGCAGTCTTAACAGTTGTTATACCGGCAATCCTCTTTCCAGGCGGTGTTCCTTTAACTTGTCCAGCACCAGGGCCGGCACTCTCAGGCCGCCCCGTCCCCGTCCAAGTTCCACGCCGGGTTTGGCCCGGCCGTGAAAGTCGGAACCGCCGCAGCTTAACAGCCTATACCTTTCGGCCATGCCCAGGAGGAGGCGTTCGCCCCGGCGATCGTGTTCACTATGATATACCTCTATTCCCGTGAGGCCCAGGGGGATCAGCCGCCGGACCAGCTTTTCCAGGTCGGATTCAGCCAGGCGCAAAAGCAGGGGATGGGCGATAAAAGAACTGGCCCCGATCCCGGTCAGGAGGCTCACCGCCTCTTCGGCCGAAAAAACATCCTTGGGAACGTAAGCGGAACCTCTATTGCCCAAGTAGAGGGCGAAGGCCTCGCCGAGCCGCCGGACATAGCCCCGGTGCAGCATGGCCGCGGCAATGTGCGGGCGTCCGAAGACATTGACGCCCTGCGCGCGCACTTCCTCTTCGCTCAGGGGCATCCCCAGGGCGGACAGGCGCTCCAATACGGCGGCGTTCCTGGCGTTCCGCGTGTCCCGCAGCCGGTCCAGAGCCTCTTCCAGAGGAGGGCTGTGCCTGGGCAGATAGTAGCCAAGCACATCCACGGAACCGCTTGCGCTGACCTCACAGCCGCGGATAAATTCCAGGCCCAGTCTGCCGGCTGCGGTCTCGGCCTCTTCCAGGCCTTCCGTGCTGTCATGATCCGTCAGGGACAGCGCGGTCACACCGGCCTCGGCCGCCACGCGCGCCAGGGCTGAGGGTGTGAGAGAGCCGTCCGAGACGGTGCTGTGCGTATGCAAATCCAAATATTCCGGCATAATGATCTTGAAGCTCTTGGTCTGACCGGCTATAGGGGAAGGAAATCCCGGAGCTGCCCATGTGCGATCCCGATTTTTTGCAAATCCTGGCCTGTCCTGTCTGCCGTGGCCATCTCGCCCTGGAAGGGCGCGAACCTGCGACTGCCTTGGTCTGTGCCGGCTGCTCCTTGGTTTATCCGATCCAGGACGGCATCCCGGTTCTGTTGAAAGAAGAAGGCGTGCCGCTGCAAAGCTGGCAGGCCGGCCAGGGGAGCGCCTTTTCCCGTGGGAGCAGTATCGCACAATCTCCGTTTGAGATCAAATAGCCCGGCGGAGGGAAACATGACGTCACAATTAAAAACCGTAGTCCTTTTGTCCGCCCTTTCCGGGCTGATCATGCTTCTTGGCGGTATGGCCGGAGGAGAACAAGGGCTTGTCATCGCCTTTGTCTTTGCCTTGGTGATGAATCTTGGCAGTTACTGGTTTTCGGACAAGATTGTCCTGTCCATGTATTCGGCCAGGGAGACGAGTCCCTCGGACGCGCCCATGCTGCACCGGATGGTGGAGGAACTGGCCGCGAACGCCGGCATACCCAAGCCGCGCGTCTGTGTGGTGCCGGAGGATGCTCCAAATGCCTTTGCCACCGGGCGCAATCCGGCGCACGCCGTGGTGGCGGTGACGGAAGGGATTTTGCGCCTTTTGGACCCAGAAGAATTGCGTGGGGTGCTGGCCCATGAAATCGGGCATATCGCCAACCGGGACATCCTGATCCAGAGTGTGGCTTCTGTCCTGGCTTCCGTGGTGATGTTCCTGGCCAATATGGCGCGTTTCGCGGCTGTTTTCGGCGGGAACAACCGTAACCGCTCCGGCGGGGGCAACGCCCTGGCCGGGATTTTTATGGCGCTGCTTGCCCCCTTGGCCGCCACCTTGATCCAGATGGCGATTTCCCGCTCCCGGGAATACCTGGCGGATGCCAGCGGGGCGCGTTTCTGCCGCGACCCCCTTTCCCTGGCATCGGCCCTGGGCAAACTGCAAAGCTACAGCCGGAAAATTCCCCTGCGCCGTGAATCCGCCAGCACGGCGCACATGTTCATCGTCAACCCCCTGAACGCTCAGAGCCTGAGCAAGCTCTTCAGCACTCATCCGCCCATTGATGAAAGGATCGCCAGGCTGCGGCAGATGAAATAGCCGGATCCGCGCCTGTCAAAAATTCGCCGGCCAAGGCGGGGTTTTTGGAATAAAAATTATATAAATAAAGAGCTTATGTTTTTGGCAAGCTCCTTGCATAGATTGGGAAAGATCCCTCCGGCGGGCCGGCCCCGCCGCCAAGCGACGGGGATATAACAAGGAGATAGCCATGTTGTTTTTAATGAGCGGTCCCGCTAAAAAGGCGGGCAAATCCAAAAGTGTGGAGAATCTGGACAAGGTCAAGGAGCTTTTCAGCGTGGGGCGTTTTCCGGTGGTGACCACAGCCAGCATTGACGCGGATCGTCCCATAGGCAAGGTGCTGGGGCTGGTGGCTTGTCGTGGTTTTGACTCTGAAGACGCTTTTTACGGCATGGCGGTGCGGGCGGTTAACAAAGGCGCCCAGGCCATTGTGGGCTACCAGGAACAGGTGGCTTTTCATCCTGACGGCAGCAAGTATTTCACCTGTTACGGCACAGCGGTGCAGTTTGCCAACGGGATGAGCGAAGCGGCCCTGCAGGTTCATGCCAATCTGAAAAATTTTCGATGAATATGGCAACCGCGGCGTGCGCGGATAGCGGAGGGGGAAAGACGCCGGCGAAAGGCTTGCGCTTATGCCCGCCTATGCGTATATAACCGGGATGCACAAGGAGATGCCCATGCCCGTGAACTATCATAGCAAATACTTATTGATCCTGGCCGTCGTCAGCGTGTTTTTCCTCAGCGCCTGCGGCAAACAGACCATCCAGCCCGGTTCGGATC
>WRHT01000068.1 GCA_009783115.1 Desulfovibrionaceae bacterium
CATCATGGTGGCGGTGAACAAAATGGACAAGCCCGAGGCCAACCCGGATCGCGTCAAGCGCGAACTGGCGGACTTGGGCATGATGGCCGAGGAATGGGGCGGGGATACAACCTTTTCCTATGTCTCGGCAAAGACCAAGGACGGGCTGGACGAGTTTCTGGAACTCCTGGCCCTGCAGGCCGAAATCCTGGAACTCAAGGCCAACCCTGCCAAAGCCGCCCGCGGACACATTGTTGAGGCTAAACTGGATAAGGGACGTGGAGCCTTGGGGACGGTGCTGATCCAGCAGGGCACCCTGCATGTGGGCGATGCCTTTGTCTGCGGCATACACCACGGACGGGTGCGCGCCCTGTTCAACGACCAAGGGATAAAGGTGGAAAGCGCCGGTCCATCCATGCCGGTGGAAGTGCAGGGTTTTGAAGGCGTGCCCCAGGCCGGGGACGAATTCGTCTGCCTGGCCGATGAAAAGACGGCCCGCCGCATCGCTGAAACCAGGGCCATGAAACAGCGTGAACGCGAACTGGCCAAGGAATCCAAGGTCACCCTGGAAACCTTCCTCTCCCAGCGGGCCGGCGCCGCCGAAACCCTGGTGCTCAACCTGGTGCTTAAAGCCGATGTGCAGGGTTCGCTGGAAGCCATCCAGGATCAACTCAAAAAACTCTCCACCGATAAAGTGCGCATCCATGTTGTGCACAGCGGGGCCGGAGCCATTTCCGAATCGGACATCCTCCTGGCCGCGGCCTCGGAGGCCATCATCATCGGCTTCAACGTGCGCCCCAACCCCAAAACCAAGGAACTCGCGGAACAGGAAAAAATTGACATCCGCTTCTATGACATCATCTACAAGCTGGTGGAAGAAATCAAACGCGCCATGGAAGGGCTGCTCTCGCCGCTGGAAAAAGAGGTATTCGGCGGCAGCGCCGAGGTGCGCGAGACCTTTAACGTATCCAAGGCCGGGGTCATTGCCGGCTGCATGGTGACGGACGGCAAGATCCAGCGTTCCTCCAGGGCGCGGCTCATGCGCGACGGCGTGGTGGTATATACCGGCAGAATCGCCTCTCTGCGCCGCTTCAAGGACGACGCCAGGGAAGTGCTCAAAGGCTATGAATGCGGCATAAGTATTGAAAATTTCAATGATCTCAAGGTGGGAGACATTATCGAGGCCTTTGAGATTGTGGAAGAAGCAGCGCGCTTGTAGGCGTAAGGGCCAAGGCCATGTTCATCGGGAAGGAAGATGGCAAGACCGGGGGGCTGAGACGCCTCTCCCGCTGGCTATGGACCGTCGCCTGGCTGTTCCAGGCGGCCCTATGGGCCTTTACCCTCTTTCTCATCGCCGATTATTGGCTGTATGAGCTGCCGTCCACCAAAAACTATTACGCCGCCGGACTGGAACAGGGTTTTGACGGACTCGCCGGCATCATTGCCGTCATGGCTCCCGGCTGGGAAGAGACGCGCTCCCTCCGCGGCCTGAACGTCCCCAACCGCCTGAACCGTCTGCAGGGCGATACCGTCTTCAACGTTTGGCTGGAACGGGATGAAATGCCCGGCTGGCATGCCGGGCTAGGACAACTGCGCTTTGACGGGGAAGGACGGCTCCTGTGGGTACGCCGCTTGCAGGGAGGCGAAGACCTGGGGGAGGGATTAATGGTAGTCCGCCCCAGGACAGAGGTCAAATGATGCGCCGCCTGCTGCTGTATATAGCGCCGTTGCTCCTTTGCTGGGGACTGCTTTTTTTTGTGGTCATCCCTTGGGAAAACGCGGGACATATGCCGGAAAACAGTTTTTCCCTGATTGAGGGAGAACGCGGCTATGCCATGATCCTGCGCCGGCAGCTTCCTTCGCTGGCGGCAAGCATCCGCGGCCTGAACCTGGCCGGAATCCAGCATTCCCAGGATCGCCTGGAGGACGGCAGGATCCTGGCCTTCGGAAATGTGCGGATCCACTACGACCGCAACGGGGAGTTCCTCAGCCTGCGGCTGCTGGAAAGACCCGAATAGTATGTACATAGGAATTTTGCGCCTGGAGTTCGTCATGCACGGCAACGAATCCCTGAAGGACAAGCGCCGGGTGGCCCAGAGCCTAAAACAGAAAATACGCAACAAGTTCAACGTGGCCGTCGCCGAAACCGGCAGCGAAAACAGCATGGGGACCCTGGCCTTGTCCGTCGTATCGGTAAGCAACAACAAGCGCCACCTGGAAAGCCGCATGCGCATGTGTCTGAATTCAGTCCTGGCTTCTTGCGGCGAAGAACTTATTTATGACGACCTGGAAATCATCGGAGCGGAATAATGCGCATTGACCTCGGCAAAGCGGCGGAACTTCTCCGGCAGCGGCGCCGGACGCTCATCCTGGCGCACCTGGAACCTGACGGCGACGCCTGGGGGTCCATGTGCGCCCTGGCCGAGATCTGCCGGCTGCTGAACCGGGAGGCGCGTCTGCTCCTCCCCGGTCCTCTTCCGGAATTTCTCTCCTGGCTGGAGGCGCCTGTGCCCGTGGCCAGGGATATAGACGGCCTGGGAGACTGGAAGCCGGATCTGGCCGTTTTTCTGGACTGCGGACGCCCGGATCGCACCGGGAAAGAAGGCGAGGCCCTGGCCCAAGGAAAGATCCCGAACTGGGGAAAGGTGGACGTTATAAACCTGGACCACCACGTGGATAACCCCGGCTTCGGCCTGGTCAGCCTGGTGGAGCCGGAGGCCGGAGCCACCGCTGAAATCATCGGTCTTATGGCCGAATACCTGGGGCTGCCCCTGGGCGGCTACCTGGGTGAGGCCATTTACCTGGGCCTGACTTCGGACAGCGGCAATTTCACCTATGCCAACTCCAGCGCCAGCCTGATGGCCCTGGCGGCCCGCATTGTCGGCCAAGGTCTGAAAGTGGAAAATTTCACCGCCAAAAGTGAAAATAACTGGAGCCCGGAACGCATGCGCCTCTGGGGAGAGCTTATGCTCGCTCCGCGCCTTTTCGCCCGGGACCGGGCGGTTTCCGTCCTGGCTCCCCTGTCTCTGCTGGAAAAACACAACTGCCAGCCCGCGGATCTGGAAAACCTGGTCTCCTTCATGCTTCATATGCGCGGAGTGGAGGTAGCCGTGCTCATCCGCGAAAAACCGGACGGCGGCAGCAAAATCAGCCTCAGAGCCAAAGGCGGGAGCAAGAGCGTGAACGTGCGCAAAACCGCCTCTGCCCTGGGCGGAGGCGGGCATGACAACGCCGCCGGGGCGAATGTGCCTATGAACATGGAAGAAGCGGAGCAAAAGGTCCTGGAATTTCTGCTGCCGGATCTGGACTAAAGCGGCGTTTCAGGGGTATGGTGCAATTCCCGTTATGTTTGGGCAGATGGACGGCGCGCTGGTGCTGGACAAACCGGCAGGAATGACTTCCGCCGCCTGTGTCGGGATGGTCCGGCGCAAGCTGGAACAGCGCAAGATCGGACACGCCGGCACCCTTGACCCTATGGCCACCGGGGTGCTCATCCTTCTGCTGGGGCAGGCCACCAAGATTGCCGGCCTGCTTCTTGAGGGAGGAGAAAAAATTTACAGCGGGATCATCCGCTTCGGCCTGCGCACGGATACCTGGGATATCCAGGGAAAAGTCCTGGAAGAGGCCGGCGCGGAAGAGATCCGCAAGGTGACTTTAGAAGCTTTCTCCGCGGCCCTGCGTGAGCTGGTGGGTGAACAGGAGCAGGAAGTGCCGCCTTTTTCGGCGGCCAAGCATCACGGACAGCCCCTGTATGCCCTGGCGCGCCAGGGACGGCCAACGCCGGAGAAAACGAAAATTATACGAATTTCACGCGCGGAGCTTGAGTGGTTCAGGCTTCCGTTGGCCCGTTTCCGGGTGGCGTGCAGTTCCGGAACCTATATCCGCTCCCTGGCCCACAGCTTGGGGAGGCAATTCGGGTGCGGCGCTACGCTTATGGAACTGACCCGGGAATACAGTCACCCCTTTGGACTGGATGATGCCGTAAGCCTAAAGGCTTTGCTGGATGACCCGGCCTTGCTGGCCGGAAACGTCCGCGGCCTGCGGGAAGCCCTGCCCGGAATGCCCGTGCTGACCCTGGAGGCGGATCTATGCCGCCGGATGAAGCACGGACAGCCCCTCCCGGCCGGAATCCCGCCCCTGCGCGCCTTGCTGGAGGCGGAACAGGCGCTCTTTCTGGACGAACAGGGCGCTCCCCTGGCCCTGGGGCTGAAAAAACGGCAAGGCGGGCAAAGCATCTGGAGCATCGGACGTGGACTGTGGAACGATTGAATCCTCAGGAGGATGAAGCTGTGGCCTTGGCAGTGGAAAAGAAAAAAGAGATCATGGGACAGTTCGGCAAGCACGAGGGCGACACCGGGTCGCCGGAAGTGCAGATCGCCCTGCTCAGCAACCGCATTGAGTACCTGACGGAGCATTTCAAGTCGCATAAAAAAGACTTCCACTCCCGTCAGGGGCTGCTCAAACTGGTGGGGCGGCGGCGCAATCTGCTGAACTACCTGCGTAAAACCGACATTCAGCGTTACAGGACCATCTTGGAGCGGCTCGGCCTGCGCAAGTAGCCGGGCGGCTCAACCCGGGCCGCGCCCAGGTTCAGAAATGAGCCAGGGCGCGGCCCGCAACATATTGCAAGGGGGATCCGGGCGCAAGATCCAGCGTGGCTGGATATTCCACCCGGAGTCCCCTTAACGAGAGGAAAACATGAGCGTTTTTAACCCCATTCGCGTGACCGCCGTGGCCGGCGGCAAGGAATTCATTCTGGAAACAGGCCGGCTGGCCAACCAGGCCGACGGCGCGGTCTGGATTCAATGCGGGGGAACCGTGGTTCTGGTCACGGTCTGCTCCGCGCCCCTGGCCGTGGAAAAAGACTTTTTCCCGCTGACCGTGGATTATTCCGAAAAAATGTACGCCGCCGGGCGGATTCCCGGCAACTTCTTCCGCCGGGAAATCGGCCGGCCGTCGGACCGCGAGACCCTGGCCTCCCGCCTGATCGACCGGCCCATCCGCCCGCTCTTCGCCGCGGGCTTCCGGGACGAGGTGCAGGTGCTGGCCAGCGTGATCTCCGCGGACCAGGAAAACGAATCCGACGCTCTGGCCATCACCGGCGCTTCCGCGGCTCTGACCATCTCTTCCATACCTTTCTCCGGCCCCATCGCCGGGGCCAGAGTGGGGAGGGTTGACGGAGAATTTGTGCTCAATCCCACGGTGTCGGAACAGGAACGCAGCGACATCAATTTTATCATCGCCGCCTCCAAGGACGCGGTGGTCATGGTGGAAGGCGAGGCCGACATGGTGCCGGAAGAGGTGGTCAGCGCGGCCCTGGCCTGGGCGCAGAAAGAGATGCTCCCCCTGATCGCGGCCCAGGAAGAACTGCATTCCAAGGCCGGCAAGGCCAAGCTGGTTACAGCGCCGCTCCGGGACTTCAGCGGCCTGGAAAAAACCATCAGCGACCTGGTCCTTAAGGACGTGCGGGCGGCCATGTCCGAGCCGCGCAAGCTGGAACGCCGGACGGCCAAGGCCGCGGTCAAGGCCAAGGTCATGGCGGCTCTCTGCGCCGAAGGTTCGCCTTGGACCGCGGAGCCTGATGCCCTGAAAGCCGCTCCGGAGCTGCTGGCCAAGCTGGAAAAACAGGTAGTGCGCCGGCGCATCCGGGATGAAGGGCTGCGCATTGACGGCCGCGACACCAAGACCGTGCGCCCCATTCTCATTGAAACCGGCGCCCTGCCCCGGACCCATGGCTCGGCCATCTTCGCCCGTGGGGAAACCAAATCCCTGGTGGTGACCACCCTGGGCAGCTCCACCGACGAACAGCGCACCGATTCCCTCACCGGCGACAGCACCAAGAAATTCATGCTGCACTATAACTTCCCGCCTTACAGCGTGGGTGAAGTCAAGCCCGTGCGCGTCTCCCGGCGCGAGATCGGGCATGGCGCCCTGGCGGAAAAAGCCATCCGCCCGGTGCTGCCCAAGGATGAGAGCTTCCCCTTTACCCTGCGCGTGGTCGCCGAGACCATGGAATCCAACGGTTCTTCCAGCATGGCCGCGGTCTGCGGCGCCAGCCTCTCGCTCATGGACGCCGGGGTGCCGATCAGCGCGCCGGTGGCCGGGGTGGCCATGGGGCTGATCCGGGAAGAGGACGACTACCTCATCCTCACCGACATCCTGGGGGATGAGGACGCCCTGGGCGACATGGACTTCAAGATCGCCGGCACCGCCACGGGCGTCACCGCCGTGCAGATGGACATAAAGATCGCCGGCATCCCGCCGGAGGTCATGGGCCGGGCCCTGGCCCAGGCCAGGGAAGCCCGCCTGCATATCCTGGGAGAAATGGGCAAGGCGCTGGAAACGCCGCGCCGCGAACTCTCGCCCTACGCCCCGCAGCACCTGGAAGTGGAGGTCAACCCGGAAATTATCCGCCTGATCATCGGCCCGGGCGGCAAGAACATCAAGCAGATCACCGCGGAAACCGGCGCGTCCATTGACATCAACGATTCCGGCATCGTCTCCATCTTCGCCCCCAGCCAGGACTCCCTGGACAAGGCCAAAGAGATGGTGCTCTACTATGATCAGCGCGCCGACCTGGGCAAAAACTACCGGGGCAAGGTCAAAAAAATCATGGAGATCGGCGCCATCGTGGAGATCCTCCCCAACCTGGAAGCCCTGGTGCATATCTCTCAACTGGACACCGCCAGGGTGGCCAAGACCGAGGACGTGGCGCAACTGGGCCAGGAAATGGAAGTAAAGGTTATTGAGATAAACGGCGACAAGATCCGCGCCTCGCGCAGAGCCGTGCTCATGGAAGCCAAAGGCATCCCCTGGGATCCGGCCGACACCGCCCGTCCCCCGCGCCGGGACGGCGACCGGGACCGGAGGGATCACGGGCGGGATCACGGGGATCGCCGCGGACGGGACAGACGCTGATGAAATACGCCCCGCACAGCCTTGAACAGAAGTGGCAGGGCATCTGGGAAGAAGAGGGAACCTTCCGCAGCCCAGGTCCAGGAGGGCCGGGCGCGGAAAAACCCAAGTTCTACTGCTTGGAGATGTTTCCCTATCCTTCGGGGAATATCCACATGGGGCATGTGCGCAATTACTCCATCGGCGATGTGCTGGCCCGCTTCAAGCGGATGCGGGGTTTCAACGTTCTCTACCCCATGGGCTGGGACGCCTTCGGCCTGCCGGCGGAAAACGCGGCCATCCAGAACGGCACGCACCCGGCCTCCTGGACCTTTTCAAACATCGAAAACATGAAAAAACAGCTCCGCCGCATGGGCTACTCCTACGACTGGACCAGGGAAGTGGCCACCTGCGCGCCGGAGTATTACCGATGGGAACAGGCCTTTTTTCTGAAGTTCCTGGAAAAGGGCCTGGCCTACCGCAAGAAAGCCTCCCAGCACTGGTG
>WRHT01000069.1 GCA_009783115.1 Desulfovibrionaceae bacterium
GTCTTCAGCTCTTCTTCTACCTCGGCGTTGCGGGCTTCCACCAGCGCTTTGACAGTGGGGTCGGCTTTGTCGTAATCCGCGGGCGCCACCAGATAGGCGTCGTCGATTTTCTTGGCGGAGAGGTCATAGACGACCACGCCTACATATTCGAGGTATTGTTTGGCGCTGACCAGCAGCGTCTCATCGCCGCCGTCCTGCTCCACGAGTCGCCCTTTTCCCTCTTTCTCTTTGTCCTCATTGGGATCGATCAGCGAATGGCTGTGCCCGTCGATGAACAGGTCGATGCCGCTCGTGTTGGCGATCACATCGGTGGAACAGTTGGGCTCGCTGGCCACGTCGATTCCCAAATGCCCGACGCAGATAATAAAGTCGCAGCCCTCGCCTTTCAAGAAGTCCACCTGGGCCTGGGCCTCATCGTAGAGGTCTTCGTCCATCAAGAAGGACAGCCCGGCGATCTTGTCCGGATGTGTCTTGGTGTATGTCTCCGGCGTGGTCAGCCCGAACACGCCGACTTTCACGCCGCTGATCGTGAAAATCTTGTTGGCGGCAAAGAGCAGGTCGTCTTCTTCTTCGTCGATGATGTTGGCCGACAGCACGTCGAACGTGGCAAACTCGTCCAGGATGTCCAACAGATTTTCCGCGCCAAAGTCAAATTCGTGGTTGCCGGGCACCAGCAAGTCATATTTGGCCGCTTCCATGAATTTCACCGCCGACGCCCCCTGGTCCATATTGACCAGCGGCGTGCCCTGGATGGCGTCACCCGCGCTGACCAGAAGCACTTTGGCGCCTCTGGCTTCAAAATCCTTCTTCAGCTGCGCCACGCCGGCTGTCCCGACACTCGCCGTGCCGCCCAGGTCGCGCCCGTGGGTGTCGTTGGTGTGCAGGATGACCAGTTTGCCGCTGTAGCTGCTCGCGGGAAACACTTCGGCGGCGGACGCCGTGAGGCCGGCGCACGCGAGGGAAAGTACCAGTGCCAGAGACAGCAGGATAGACAGCATTCTCTTTTTAGTGGGATTTCTCATTTCTTTTCGTTCCTTTCCGTTGTTGATTTTCGTGATGGGCCGCCGTGGCTTAGGGTAAATCAATTTTCCGATAGGGCTTCCTCCAAATAACCCTCCCTCCTTATAAACCGCCCGCGGAACCCAACCGCGGGCGGCCCTCTTTCCACCTTTGCCCGGCTCGTCCGTCCGCCGCCGGCCCGCCCCCCGCCCCCCCTGCCCGGGGCCGCCCTCCCGCGGGAGCCCCCCCGCCGTAATCTCGCCTGGAGCGTATTTTCTCCGGATCGATTGGCCCATACCGCCCGCATGGTGGACGAGGGCAAGGTCAGCCTGGGCGTGGCCAAAGATCTCCTGCCGGACTTGCTGGACATCCCGCTGGAAGTGGAAGCCCTGGCCGCCCGCAAGGGGCTTTTGCAGCTTTCCGACACCCAGGCCCTTGAAGAGGCCGCGCGCCGGGCGGTGACCGAAAATCCGGCGGAAGCGGACGCCTACCGGGGCGGCAAGAAGAAACTCCTGGCCTTTTTTGTGGGTCAAGTGATGAAAGCCACCAAGGGCGCGGGCAACCCGGCCCTGATCAACCAACTGCTGCAAAAACACCTGGAAGGATGAGATGCCCCTCAGCAAGGAAACCATTCTGCATATAAGCCGGCTGGCCAAGCTGGATTTAGCCGCCGGCAGGCAGGGGGCGGAAGCCGAGGCCGAAATCGCCGGCTTTACGGGGCAGATGAACCTCCTAGTGGAATACCTGGATATCCTGAAGCAGGCGGACACCGACGGGGTGGAACCCCTGTATTCTCCCATGAGCCGCACGGCCCCGCCCGCACCGGACGAGCCGGATAAAAATTATGCCACAGCGGCGGACGCGCTCGCCCGCCGGGAACAGATGCTGAAAAACGCCCCGGAGCAAGCCCACGGATTTTTTGTGGTGCCGAAGATTCTGTAGTGCCTTAAAGCAGGTTCTCATGCCTACAGTATATGTGACGAAAGATTTTGACCAGATGAGCCAGGTCGCCGCGAAACTTGCCGAAGAACGCATCCGGTCCTGCCAGGCGAGCAAGCCGGAATGCGTTCTGGGTCTGGCCACGGGCAATTCGCCCTCGGGCATGTACAAGCACCTGGCCAAGGCCTTCAACGCCAAACGCATTGACGCCCGCCGGACGCGCAGCTTCAACCTTGACGAATACATCGGTCTGCCTGGGGAAAATGCCCAACAACGCGCCATGAACCACAATTCCTACGGCTATTTCATGATTTCCGAATTCTTCGCCCTGCTCCAGGACAAATTTTTGGAAACCTCCGTGCCGTACGGGGTTCTGGTGGAACAGGCTAAACTCGTCAAGGAGCTTGCCGCCCACCCGGATCACTACGAAATGCAGGGCACGGGCCACGGCAAGGCTGTGCGCATCAACGAACGGGCCACAGGCTACCTGCGGGAGATCAAGGAAAATATCCTGGATGCGTACCAGGGCAAAATTAAGGCCGCCGGAGGCATTGATCTGCAAATTATCGGCGTGGGCGGGCGCGGGCATGTGGCTTTCCATGAAAGCGGCATCCCTTTTGCCGGAAACTCCATGCTGCTGGTCAAGCTTGACGGAAACACCATTGAAAACGCCATCCGGGACGGCAATTTCACCTCGCGGGAGGAAAGCCCGCAATACGCCGTCTCCATGGGGGCAGAACTGGTCTATAAGGCCGGGACGGTCCTGTTGCTGGCGAACGGCGCGCGCAAGACAGCTCCGATGGCGGAAGCCCTGCTCGGCGAGATGAGCTGTGACGTTCCTGTAAGCTACGGTCAGAAGTACGCGGCCGAAGGCGGCGAGATGCTGTACGTGCTTGACGAGGCCGCCGCCGAGGATCTGTTGCGGGCACAGGACGCCTTGCGCGCCACGGGTTGCGCGCTCATAGATCTGCGCGATGAACCCTATGAAAAGGTGGAGCATCTCTGTTTTGCGCGCAATCCGGAAACAAACCGGCTGGGTTAAGCTAGCCGGGAGGCCTTTGCGAGGTTAATTTCTATGGAACTGCACGAGCTGAGCCTGAGCGAGGCCAAGGCCGGACTGCTCCGGGGCGAATACGGCCCCGGTGATTTGCTCCGCTCCTGCTGTGAGCGTATTCGGAGCACCGAAGGGGCCATCCATGCCTGCGTCAGGCTGCTGGAGGAAGAAGCCCTCAAACGCGCCGAGGAGCTGGAACGCGCCGGACCGCGAGAGGATCAGCCCCTCTGGGGGCTGCCGCTGACGCTCACAGACAATATCTGCCTCCAGGGCAGCCCGGCCACCTGCGCCTCCGCCATGCTCAAGGATTTCATCCCTTTTTACGATGCCGAGGCCGTCGCCCGCCTTAAACAGGCCGGAGCGATCATCCTGGCCAAGAACAACCTGGATGAATTCGGCATGGGCACGGGGACCGAGTATTCCGCCTTCGGCCCCAGCGCCAACCCCTGGAACCTGGAACGGATTCCCGGCGGAGCCTGCGGTGGAGCCGCCGCGTCCGTAGCCGCCGGGCAGACCTTCGGCGCCTTGGGGAGCGATACCGGAGGTTCCATCCGTATTCCGGCGGGTTTCTGCGGCTGCGTGGGACTGAAACCCACCTATGGCCTGGTTTCCCGTTTCGGTCTGGCGGCCTGCGGCAGTTCCTTCGAGCAGATCGGCCCCCTGACCAGGACAGTGGAGGATTGCGCCCGGCTGCTTGAGGTCATTGCCGGGCCTGACCCCAAGGACTCCACCAGCGCCCGGCTGGATCTCCACCCCGAAAACCTGCCACCGCAAAACTTCGTGGAAGCGGCCCTGGAAGGCGCCCGCCTGGCTAATCCCGGCCTCCGGGACGGACTCAAGGGGCTGAAGATCGGCCTGCCGGAAGAACTCTGGGATGCCGACCTCATCCCGGAAGTGGAAGAACGCTGCCGGGCGGCCCTGGAATCCCTGGCCCAAGCCGGGGCCGAGCTTATCCCGGTATCCCTGCCCCACCAGAAATACGCCGTGCCCGCCTATTGCGTCCTCTCCGCCGCCGAGGCCGGAACCAACCTAGCCGGCTTTGACGGCGCGCTCTGCGGCTTCAGGGCCAAAGAGGCCGAGGATCTGGACGGTCTGTACACCGCCTCGCGCTCCCGGGGTTTCGGCCCGGAGGTGCGGCGGCGCGTCATCCTGGGAACCTTTGCGCTCTCTTCCGGTTATTATGACGCCTATTACCGCAAGGCCGCGCAGGTCCGCCGCCTGTTGCGCCAGGACTTTGACCGGATCCTGAAAGATTGCCGCCTGCTGGCCGCGCCCACGGCCACGCGCACGGCCAGGCTCTCCGGATTTACCGGAAGCGACCCCCTGCTGGATTACAAAACGGCTCAGCTCACTGTCGCCCTAAACCTGGCCGGGCTCCCCGGACTGACCCTGCCTGTGGGCCTGGGTAAAGAAAGCGGGCTGCCCGTTGGGCTGCAACTCATGGGCCGCCCCTTTGACGAAGCCGGTATTCTGAAATGTGCCGCTGTTCTGGAACAAAAAATAGAACCTTTGGGAAAACCCGCGGGACTGCCATAAAAAACGCTTGCCGTCCGGAGTAGCCATGTCGCACTTTCTGCGTCTATTCCTTCTCTCCTTTGTCATTACCAGCGGCGCGTCCTGTTCCAAGGATCAAGCCGGGGGCGGAGGGGGCCGGGACCGGGCCGTGCCGGTGCGGGTGGCCGTGGTCCGGGCCGAGGAAGTCCGGCAGACCCTCAGCGTTATCGGCCATGTGGAGCCTTCCGCCACAGTGCGCGTTACCGCCCAGGTGGGCGGACAGCTTATGGAAGCCCGTGTGCAACCGGGAAGCCAGGTACTGGAAGGGGATCTGCTCTTCCTTCTGGACCAGCGGACCTTTCAAAGCGCCTTGAACCAGGCCGAAGCGGCCTTAAGCAGCAGCCAGGCCCAACTGCGCCGGGCGCAGCAGGATCTGATCCGTTACAAGCAACTGACCTCGCAAAACTTCTTAAGCCAGCAGCAATATGAACAAAGCCTGATGGAGGTGGAAACCCTGCAAGCCTCCATCGCCCAGAACCAGGCGGTACGCGAAAACGCCGAACTCCAGCTGGCCCACGCCACCATCCTGGCCCCGATCGCCGGCAGGGTGGGGGAGGTGCTGGTGCATCCCGGAAACAACGTCAAGGCCAATGAAAACACCCTGCTGGTCATCAACACCGTCAGCCCTGCGGATTTGCGCTTTGCCGTGCCGGAGCGCTTTCTGCCGGAACTGAACCGCCGTCTGCGCGGCGGACAGGTGGAGGTGCTAGCGAAGCCGGAAGGGGACCAGGGGGAGGCGATCCTCGGCCAACTCACCCTAATTGACAACGAAGTGGACAAGAACACCGGCACCATCGCCATGCGCGCCCGTTTCGCCAACAGCGACGAACGCCTCTGGCCGGGGCAGTTCGCCAGGGTAAGCATCGTCCTGGAAGCCCTGGACGATGCCCTGGTCATTCCGGCAAACGCAATCCTGGAAGGACTTTCCGGGCGCTATGTCTATGTATTGCGGGAAGACGGCCGGGTGGCGCCCCGCAATGTCTCGGTAACGGACCTCGGCGACGGGCGCGTCCTGGTCGCCGACGGCCTGGACCTGGGGGAAACCGTGGTCACTGACGGCCAGCTTAATCTCGCCCCCGGCAGCCGGGCGGAAGCGGTAACCCCTTCATGAATATATCCGCCCTGTTCATCCGCCGTCCCATCGCCACCACCCTGTTGATGCTGGGGACGATGGTGGCCGGGTTCATGGCATACAATCGCCTGCCCATGGCGGATCTGCCGGCTATTGACTTCCCCACCATCATGGTGCAGGCCTCCATGCCCGGCGCCAGCGCCGAGACCATGGCCGCATCCATCGCCACCCCGCTGGAAAAACGTCTCTCCACCATCGCCGGGCTGGACTCGATCACCTCGGTGAACAGCCAGGGATCCACCCGCATCACCCTGCAATTCAACCTGAACCGCAATATTGACGCGGCCGCCCAGGACGTGCAGACCGCCATCGGGTCGGCCCAACGCTCCCTGCCCAGAGACTTGCCCACCCCGCCCAGTATGTTCAAGGTAAACCCGGCGGATAGCCCGATCTTTTTCATTTCCCTGGCCTCGGACACCATGCGCGCCTCGGATGTGAACGAATACGCGGAAAATTTCATGGCCCAGCGCATCTCCATGCTCCAGGGCGTGGCCCAGGTGAGCGTGTACGGCTCCCAAAAATACGCCGTGCGGGTGGAGGCTGACCCGGAATTGATGGCCGCCGTGAATATCGGCATCGACGAAGTGGCCAGGGCCATCAGCAGTAGCAACACCAACCTGCCGGTGGGCACGCTCAGCGGAGAACACCGCGAATATACCCTGAACAGCTCCGGCAAACTCCTCAAGGCCGAGGAATTTCACCCGCTGATCGTGGCCTGGCGGGACGGCTCCCCCCTGCGTCTCAGGGAAATAGCCCAAGTGCGCGACGGAGTGGAAAATGACCGCCGCCGCAACTGGTACAACGGCAAGCCCTCCATGCTCCTGGCCATTCAGCGCCAGCCGGGGGCCAACACCGTGGCAGTGGTGGACCGCATCCGGGAAATCCTGCCGGAAATGCGCGCCCAGCTTCCGCCGGCCATTGACATGATCCCGCTCTTCGACCGCTCGGAAAGCATCCGCGAATCCATACGGGACGTGAAATTCACCATGCTGCTGACCATCGCCCTGGTCATCCTGGTAATTTTTTTGTTCCTGCGCAACGCCAGAGCCACCATCATACCCAGCCTGGCCGTGCCCCTTTCCATCATCGGGGCCTGCGGGGTGATGTATATGAACGGTTTTTCCCTAAACAACATTTCCCTCATGGCCCTAACCCTGTCCGTGGGTTTTGTGGTGGATGACGCCATTGTCATGCTGGAGAACATCGTCCGCCACCTGGAAGAAGGAAAATCACCGGAAGAAGCCGCCCTGGTCGGCTCCCAGGAAGTTGGCTTCACCATCCTGAGCATGACCGTTTCGCTCATCGCGGTCTTTATCCCGGTGCTTTTCATGGGTGGCCTGGTAGGCCGGCTTTTCCACGAGTTCGCGGTCAGCATCGCCTCGGCCATCGCCGTTTCCGGCGTGGTCGCCCTGACCCTGACCCCCATGCTATGCTCCCGTTTTCTTAAACCCCAGCGCCACAAGGAAATACGGAGCGGACTTTACGGCGCCATGGAACGCCTGTTCGACAGCGCCTCCAGGCTCTACGAGCGAACTCTGGCCCTGGTAATGCGGCATAAATTCACCTCGCTCCTGGTCTCCTTCGCCATCATCGCCATGACCGCCGTGGCCTTCGTGGCCGCGCCCAAAGGCTTCCTGCCCTTTGAAGACA
>WRHT01000070.1 GCA_009783115.1 Desulfovibrionaceae bacterium
AGGCAAGCCCCCGGAACCCGCTCGACTTGCATGTGTTAGGCACGCCGCCAGCGTTCAATCTGAGCCAGAATCAAACTCTCCAGTTAAAATAATTAAACCAGAACGCCATCTCTGGCCGCTCTTACTTCGTCCCGTCTCGCAACGGGACTACTGGCTGATTTCTCAAGAGCATCTCTGCTCTTTTTATACCCGACTCGCTATTCCATTGTGAAAGAACATGAACCCCGGCAAGCCGGGGGCCTTTTTCAAGGCGCAGACGGACAATATAATACGTACAGTATTATTGGTCAATCTGTTTTTCGGATTAACGGATATTTTTTTCAATTCCGTGACGACAGGGCCACGGCATAAGCGCGCAGACTCTGTTCCAAAAAATCCCCGGCGCTCAACCCTTCCAGGGCCTTACGCCCGGCCTGGCGCATGTTTTCCAGGACTTGCAAGGTTTGCCGCGGATCCCGGGGATCCGGCCAACAACGCTCCAAGGCCAGGCTCAAGGCCGGGGCGTCACCCGGAGGAACCAACATTTCCGGCGGCAGGATGTCGGGCATGACCCCGATATCGCAACTCAGCAAAGGCACGCCACAGGCCATGATTTCCAGGGCGGCTCTGGCGATGGCCTCGGACGAGACCGAGGACAACACTCCCAAATCCAGGGCATTGATGTGGGCGCGCACATCCGGCACCCAGCCGGTGACCCGCGCCCGGCCGGCCAAACCGGCCTCTTCGGCCAAGCGCAGGATATCATTCTCCTTCAACTCCGACGGAGCGCCCAGGCAAAGCAGACACACATTAAAGCGATCCGGATGCCGATCCCGCAACAGCCCAAGGGCCTGAATGAGAACTTTGTGCCCCTTGACCGGGTCCAGACGGCCTAAAAGACCGACCACAAAATCTTCCGGGCCATAGCCCAAAGCGGCCCGCGCGGCCATCCCGGCCTCTTGGTCCGGATAAAAAGCATCGGTATCCACTCCGCCAAGAACGGTAAACACCCGTTCCGGATCTGCCGCGAATTTCTCCAGAAAAATGCCGGCAATCCGGCTGTTGGAGGCAATAAGCGCGTCCGCGGCGCGGGTGTGCAGCAGGCGGTTAAAGGGATTATTCCGGGGGGGACGCTGATCGCCGCGGGTGCGCACCAGGGCGAAACCGCCCTCCAACATGCGCAGCAGGCAGAACAAGACAAAACCCTCGCCCCGGTGGCAATTGATCAAGTCCGGTTTGTAGCCGCGGATAAGCCGGCGCAGCCCCCCCCATGTCGCCAGCATATCCCGGGGCCGGTAACTGTTCAGAGGCAGGGTCGCGCTCTTCAGTCCCCACTCCGCGGCCTTGGCCAGGCTGCCCGTATTCTCCAGCCCCAGCACCAGCACCTCGTGTCCGGCTTCCTGGAGCATACGGGACAAATAAAGGGCATACCAAGCCGTGGCGTTGAACCAGCGGACGTTGACCACCTGAAGAACGCGGAGTTTACGCATACGGAAGCGCCCCTGGATACAAGCCGGAGGCAGGGATGAAAAAATTTTCCGGCGTTTCAGGCCTGGAGGCTTTCTTGGGCCGGAGCCGCGGCATTGACCGCCCTGGCCAGGCGGGAAACTTTACGGGCGGCGTTTTTCCAATGGACAACACCCTTGCTGGAGGCCCGATCCAGCACGGAGGCAGCCTGGAGCAGGGCCTCGGCGGCCAGTTCCCGGTTATCGGACTGGATGGCCGCGCGGACCTTTTTCACCGCATGCCGTATGCGGCTGCGAACGGCACGGTTGCGGGCGGCCCTTTTGAGGCTCTGCTGATGGCGCTTGATGGCGGATCTATGATTAGCCACGTTTTCCTCCCATGGCACGATTTAGAACATTATTGCAAACTTGTTATGTTACAGCCGGACGCCAGGTTTGTCAAGGGTCAACCAGTTATGAACACAGCCACCCGGCTGCCAACACCTTTGGAATCCCGGCTAGGCGAGCTTTTCCAGCAGTTTTTTGCCCACCTCTTCTATTTCCCCGCTCCCGTCAAGCTCAATGTACCCGGCCTGTCCCTGGTCCGCGATTTTTTTGAAGTAAGCGGCGGCGGCCAGGGTGCCTCCATGCGCGTCATAATAGATGTCATGGCGCTTGCTGACGGCCTGTTCGTTCAGGTCATCGGCCCGGGCGGAGATCTCCCCGCCGCAGACCCGGCAGCGCCCGTCCACCGGTTTTACGCCCTCGATGAATACATTATTCGGGTGATTGGGATCATTCGCGCAGAGCCTACGCCCCAGGATGCGATCCTGGGCGATCCGGCGATTCAGTTTAATCTCCACCACATAATCCAGTTTAAGCCCCGCGTCCTGAAGGGCCTGCCAGAGCTTTTCCGCCTGGGCCGGGTTACGCGGAAAACCGTCCAGGAGCCAGCCCTGGCCGCCTTTTTGCCGCAGGGTATCCAGAATCATGGGAATGGTAATCTCATCCGGGACCAGATCGCCCCGATCCATATAGGCTTGGGCTTTTTTGCCGAGTTCCGTGCCGTTTTTGGTGTGTTCGCGGAATATCGCCCCGGATTCGATGTGGGCCATCCGCGGATATTGTTTACGGAGCTGCGCCCCTTGTGTGCCCTTGCCGCTGCCGTTGGGGCCGAAAATGATGATGTTCACAAAAAAACCTCCTCACGAATACAAGATGATGCCCCGGTCGCGCGGGATCACTTTTGCTCCAAGAGGCCGCGCAGTTCCAGGCTAAGGTTCATGACTTTTTTCAGATCGTATCTTGAAACGGCGTAGTCCATTTCTTCCATCAGTTTACGCGGCTCCGCCGGCCAGGCGAGATCCTTGCCCCGGGCCATGGTCTTTTTGCAGTCAATTAATTTGCCGTCTTGGGCAAAATTATGCAATTCAGACAGGAAATCCAAAAGAATCCGCTGGTCGGCCGGTTTTTCCTCCGGCGTACAAACCTCGCCCAATTCGCCCATAAGGAGGGATATGTCCGCCTCCACCCCCTCCAAAATTTCCCGCAGGCTACGCAGAAAATCTTCCAGTTTCTCCGGCTGGGCGGGACAAAGATGCAGGGCGTGTTCGTAATCCTCGGCCGCGAGCCGGGCCTTTTCAGCGCCCAGAGCGGCAATCTGTCCGGTCAGGCCGTGGGCCAGCATACAAGCGTCTTCCCAAGCGCCGCCATGCGTCAATTCGAGCAACTGATCCAACTGTTCGCTGAAACCCTTACGCCCCTTTCCGAACAAATCCATATAAAACGCAGCTTTACTGCAAAGATGCCGGCGCAGGGCAGCTTCGTCCTCATATACCCCGCGCAGGGCGCTTACCTCGGACGCAGCCGTAGCGGGGGCAGGAGCCTTCCCTGATTCATCGACAGAAACGGCGGAAGGAGGCGAACAGGGGAGCGGTTCTGGAGCCGCGCCATCCCGGCCTGGGGGGACCGCCGAAACCGGCATAACCGTCGTGGCTGGAGGCACCGGGGGACTGCCGGAAACAGGGAGGCAGCCGATGGTGAAGTGAAAGACCGTCCCCCTGCCGGCCTCGCTTTCACACCAAATTTGTCCGCCCAGGACTTCCACCAGACGCCGGCACACGAAAAGCCCCAAGCCTGTGCCCCCGTAACTGCGGGTGGCGGAGCCGTCAACCTGCCTGAACGGGCTGAAAAGGGCCGCCTGATCCTCACGGCTTATGCCGATGCCGGTATCGGCCACGGAAAAACGCAGCGCCATTTCCCGGTCCGAGCCCGCAGCGGCTTGGGGTCGCCCCTCTTCCCGCACCGCTAGAGAAATCTCGCCCCGCTCGGTAAATTTCACGGCATTTTCCAGCAAGTGCGCAAGCACCCGTTCCAGACGCGCCGGCGCGCCCATAAAACAGGCATCAGGCCAAGAGTCCCCCGCCGGACTCTTACCCTCCGGCCAGTTCAGCTTTATGGCCAGTTTTTTCTCCTCCGCCCTGGCCCGTATGCCGTCCACAGCCTTGTTCACCAGGTCGCCCAGGCGAAAGGAGGCCCTGTCCATCTGCAAATGCCCGGAACGAATCTCTGAAAAATCCAGCAACTCCTCAAAAATCCTCGCGAGATTCTTGGCGGAATTCGATGCCTTTTCAATATATTCGCGCTGTTTCTCGTTAAGTTCCGTCTGCAGGGCCAAGTGCAACATGCCAATCATGATATTCATGGGCGTGCGGATCTCATGGCTGATATTGGCCACAAACTCATCCCGGGCCGCTTCGATCAGACGCAGCCGCTCTTCCAGGCTGACGATTTTTTCTTCCGCCGCGTCCAGCATTTGACGCATCAGGTTTTCCATAAGATGTCCCGCTCGCCTTTGGACATAAAAATATTCCGTTTTCTTTAGCAAATAAATACAACGTAAGCCACCTAAAAATTCCCCGCGGGCCGTTTCAGCCACGGTTTTCAGCATCCCGAGCGCTTACGGCAGAGCCGGCGCAGAGCTTAAAATACTTGCAACCTCCAATGGAATAAATTAGTTGTGAATATCTGGAAGTACCCATTACAAACCGCATCGGCTCAACCGGCACGGCAGGGAACATTCTGAAAATCCGTGCGTGTTTGCCGCACATCTATAACAGCAGGACGGAACATGCCCCGACATAACCCGGAAGAACCCGCGAATCCCCAGGAAAACCCCTCCATGCAGCAAGTGCGCGAGCTGCTTTTCGGTTCGCACCTGAAAGATATGGAGCAACGCTTCCAGCGCCAGGAGGCAATGTTGGCGATGGAGATCAACAATGTCCGCGAAACCATGAATACCCGGCTGGATTCTTTGGAAAACTTCCTGAAGAGCGAAGCCGCCTCCCTAGTGAAACGCCTGGAGGAAGAACGGACTGAATGGGATAAGATGCTGAAAATTGAACAGCGGGAACGGGCCGCCGCCCTACAAAACGAGGAGCATCACCGGGCCGCTGATTTCAATAATGAGCGGCGCGAGCGGGATGAGGCCATGGCCCAGTTGAACAGGGCCATAACGGCCACTAACGACGCCCTGGAAGTCAGGATTATCAAAGTCGCGGATACCCTGGACGCGGTGGATCAGGAACTGCGCGCCCTGATGCTTGCGGAAAGCGGCGCCCTCTCGGCCAAACTGGAGGGACGCCACCAGGACGCCATGAAGGTCGTAGGCGACATCAATATGCATATGCGCCAGAACGTGGTTTACCGCTCATCCCTTGCAAGCGCGTTTGCCGAACTGGCGATGAAATTAAGCGACCCACAGGACACGGAACTTGGCAAAACCGCGAAACGCGGAGCGCCTGATAACGCGCATGAGTGACGACGCCCGGCACAATACAAACGATAAAAGACAGATCCGGCGCACGAAACACGCGCCGGACGCCGCAATCCGCCCTGAGCCAGAGGATCTCGAACTGGCCAGGCTGCGTTCCCTGCTTTTTCAAAAAGAGCTGGGCATGCTCCACCATTTGGCCAGCCAGACCCAAAACCGGAACTACGAAACCGAGCGCCTCAGCAGGATCATCGCCGAAGCCCTGATCCTGCGCGCCAATAAAGACGACAACCTGGATCTGGCCTTATCCCCGCTGGTCGGCAAACTGGTGCGCGGCTCCCTGCAGACCAGCCGCAAAGAATTCACCGATGCCCTCTTCCCCCTGATGGGACCGGCCATCCGAAAATCCATTTCCGAGAGCTTCCGGGGGATGCTGGGAAATTTCAGCAAAAGCATGGAAATGTCCTTTTCCTGGAAGGGCCTGCGCTGGCGTCTTGAAGCCCTGCGTTCGGGCAAGAGTTTCAGCGAGGTGGTGCTGCTGCACACCCTGGTTTACCGGGTGGAAGAGGTTTTTCTCATCCACAGCCCCACAGGCATAAACCTGATGCAGGCGGCTGATGAAAATATCAACGCCCCCGATGCCGGCATGATCTCGGCCATGCTGACGGCCATTCAGGACTTCGTCCAGGACTGCCTGGCCAGCGGCAAGGAAGAGAACCTGGAATCCATGCAGCACGGCGAACACACGGTCATGGTGGAAAAACACTCCCTGGCCTACCTGGCCTGTATTGTGCGCGGCGTCCCTCCCGCCGATTTCCGGGAACAGATGCGGGCCTGCCTGGAATACATCCTGGTGGAGTACGGCGACAAACTGGAACAGTTCAACGGAGATGCCGCCCCTTTCGCCGCCTGCGCCCCGCAATTGGAAAAACTCCTGCTGGCCCGTTTCGTGGATGAGGATCGCCCGATCCCCCTCTGGACGAAAATCCTGATTTTTTTATGTCTCAGCGCCCTGATCGGCGGTTTCGTCCATTACAAATGGACGGATTACCAGGCGAAAAAGCTGCTCCAGGAAGAGAACGCCAGGCTCCTGAATATCAGTAAAAACCTCTGGGAGGCGGCCGACTGTTTGCGGCAGGAGCCGGGGTTCGTGATTTTCCATGTGGAGCCAAGCGATAAAGATCCCTGGCAAATTTTCGGACTCAAGGACAAGCACGCCCGCAGTCCTGAGACGGTGCTCCGGGAGAGTTCCCATAACCCGGAAGCCTTCGGGTTCAGGATGCTGCCCTTTATTTCCCACGATCCATTGATGGTGCGGGCGCGGATTGACGAAACGATCCTCCCGCCGGAAACGGCGCAAATGCGCCTCCACGACGGCGTGCTCCATCTTTCCGGCACAGCTCCCGTGGAATGGATTATGGACGCCCGCCACCGGGCCATGCTCATCCCCGGCGTACGCGACGTGGATATAAAAGGAATTTCCGACCCGCGCATGAGCGCCATCCTCGAGATGATCCGCGAAGTGGAAAATACGGTGGTGGAATTCCCCTCAGGGCAGGATACCCCAATCCCGCAGGATCTGCCCAAATTGAACACCGCGGTGGATACCCTGGTGAACATGGAAAAGCTGGCCAGGCAGATGGGGTTGCTGGTAAGCCTGACCATTTACGGACATGCCGACGCCACCGGTTCCCCCAAGGTCAACTACGAAATCAGCCAGGCCAGAACCAAAACCATAGCCGCCATGCTTTATTCCAAAGGCTCCAGCCTGCCCATCAGCATATACGGCCTGGGGGCGGATTATTCCGGCCACAGCGCCCCCAGGGCGGCCCAGATCCACCGCAGGATAGAAATGCGCGTGCGTCTCAGCCGCGCCGGCGACGCCCCCCTGGATTTTTTGCAATAGCGCTGCCGCCGTGGCCCGCGCAGAGGCGCGGCCTTGAACCCGTTTGGAAAATGGTGTAGCCTCCAGCCAATCCTATCTATGAAATATAAACCTGCCTGGGCGTGCCATGATAAGCAAAAAAATTTGTATGCTGGGATCCTTTGCGGTGGGTAAAACCGCCCTGGTGCAGCAATACGTGCATTCCATATTTTCAG
>WRHT01000071.1 GCA_009783115.1 Desulfovibrionaceae bacterium
GGAGCCTGGTTGCTGGACCAAGGCATGGATTTGAATATTGTGGCCGATTTGGTCACCCACTCCTTGACCAGCCAGCATGTTCACATACTGAACCGTATGCTGGAAAATGCCGTAACCCATGAAATACACGGTATTAGTATTGTGCTGACCGAAATTTTGCTGGAAGAATATGTGCAGGATTTCGCCATGCTGACGCGCCAGTTGATGAACATGGAAAATGCCCAGGTAGTGCTGGCCTTAGGACAGATGGGCGACCGGGTGCAATTGGTGGCCCGCAGCCGGGTGCCGGATCAAATCAACGTGGGACGGATCTGCTCCGTCCTGGGCGGGGGAGGACATGCCTACGCCGCGGCTGCGGCAATCAAAGACAAAACCACCACGGAAATCAAGGATACTTTGCTGAGGATGGTTTTCTCCACCATTGACGCGATATAAACGTGGGCGCCAAAATGACCGCTCCGGCCAAGGTGGTGCGGGAAAATGACTCCCTGGCCTCGGCCGAGGCCATGATGCTGCGCTACGGCCTCAAAGCCGCCCCGGTGGTGGGAGCGGAGGGCATGTACTGCCTGGGGTTGCTGGATTATCAAACCGCGGCCAGGGCGGTCAGCCACAAGCTTGGTCCCCAGAAAGTGGCTGATTATATGTATTACGGCGCTAAGACCCTGACCCCGTCTTCCAGCCTTTATCCGGCCATAAATATCATTCTGAGCCAACGCCAGCGCATGGTGCCGGTGGTGGATGACGATGGATGTGTGCTGGGTGTGCTCACCAGGACGGATATTATGCGTCTGTTGATAGATGAATCCATACATCTGGCTGTCGACGGCTCCCCTTCCGCCCGTAAGGAACGTAACTTGCGCAACCAGATGAAGGAAAAACTGCCTCAGGATTATTTTGACTTTCTGTCCAGGGTGGGGAGGTTGGCGGATCGCCTGAAAACTCCAGTATATATTGTGGGTGGTTTTGTCAGGGATCTGCTTCTGGATCGGGTCAACCTGGATATGGACTTGACCGTGGAAGGGGACGGCATGGCTTTTGGGAGAAGCCTGGCGGAAGAACTGCGCGGCAGCATGCGGGAGCATAAAAAATTTCAGACCGTGATGGTTTTATATAATGACGATGAGGGGCGGAAACGGCACATTGACGTGGCTACCGCTCGCCTGGAATATTATGAACATCCAGGCGCCCTTCCCACGGTTGAGCTTTCTTCCATAAAAATGGACCTGTCCAGGCGTGATTTTACCATAAACGCCCTGGCCATCCGTTTGAATTCAAATTATTTCGGCGATCTGGTGGATCCCTTTGGGGCTCAACGGGATATGAAAGAAAAAAGCATCCGGGTGCTTCACTCCCTGAGTTTCGTGGAAGATCCCACCAGGGTGCTGCGGGCCGTGCGTTTTGAGAAACGTTTCGGTTTCAGGATGGATCAGCAGTCGGAAAAACTGATTAAAAGCTGCTTGCAACTGGGTTTTCTGCGCAATCTTTCCGGCAGCCGCCTGTTTAACGAACTTAAACATATCTTTAATGAAAAAAATCCTTTGCCTTGCCTGGAACGCATGGACAGCATGGGCGTGCTGGCGGAGGTACATCCTTTGTTAAAGCTCAACCCGGCAAAGGTGGAACTCTTATCCGCCACCGGAGAGGTGCTTTTCTGGTACAGGCTGCTGTACCTTAATGAAGAGCCGGAAAATTGGGTTGTTTACCTGCTGGGACTCTGCCCCAACGCCAAGTATCCGGAAATGTCCGATATTTTGGCCCGTTTCAATTTTTCGGAAAAAGCCCGTAGCGATTTTCTGCAATTACGTGAGGCTACCCGCAAGGTTGGCAAAGAGCTGGCTCAATGGCAAAAAAATACTGAAAGGAATATACGCGACCTATACACTATTCTCGTGGATTTGCCGCTGGAAGGCATTTTGCATATCATGGCTGAGAGCAGTTATCAGGATATAAAAAAAGAATTATCCTTTTTTCTTTCCCGATTGAGAAACATGCGCCTGGAAGTTACCGGGCAGGATATGCTTGACTTGGGAGCGGAGAGCGGCCCCGGCATAGGTCTGGTTTTGCGGATGATCCGGGAAGCCAGGGCCGGGGGCGAGGCCGAGAGCCGTGAAGAGCAGTTGGCGCTGGGCAAGTTGCTCTTGGAACGCCATCAGTTGATTTGCGCGGAGCAGCAAGCCATTGAAGAAACTGTTGCCGGCCGTACCTGAAACAGGATTCTCCGAACTTGTCATTCGGGCGTTTCCATGTCAAAAATATAAATATGGTCGGCTCCGGAGCATCTGAGGCAATTATCCGATGAAAAATTTATGGGCGCCTTGGCGGGTTGACTATATCCTGAGCCCCAAAGCCGGAGAATGTGTGTTTTGCCTGGGAAGCCCGGCGGAAGACGAGGAAAGGCAAGTGCTCTACCGCGGGGACGAATGTTTTGTAATCATGAATAAATATCCGTACAGCAACGGGCATCTTATGGTTGCCCCCTACGATCATGTCGGCGAGCTGGCGGATTTGCGGGAAAAGACGCTTACGGAACTGATCCTGCTGGTCAGACGTTCGTCCTCTGTCCTGAAAAAGCATTTCCTGTCTCAAGGCATGAACATTGGTATGAATATCGGAGAAGCCGCCGGGGCGGGAGTAAGTGACCACCTGCACTGCCACCTGGTGCCGCGTTGGATCGGAGATTCCAATTTCATGGCGGTTCTTGCGGATGTTCGCGCCATATCCCAGCACCTGCGCGAAACCTATCTGGCCTTGCATCCATACTTCAAGGAGTGAGTCTATGCGTTTTATTAAATTTTTTCTGCAATTGTTGATTTTTATGATCGTCCTGCTTTTTTTTGTCGAAAACAGCGTGATCCTGTCCCAGACAATCCAATTCCAAATGGACCTGTTTATTCCGGATTATATCTGGCTACTGCCTCCCCTGCCTTTGTACGGTATCGTGCTGATTGTTTTTGCCATGGGGGTTATGGCCGCGGTATTCCATTTCACTTGGGGACGCTGGTGTTCAGCCATAGCCTTGCGTGAAGCCCGCGCCACCATCCGTACCCTGGAAAAAGAAATCGCCGCCCATCGCCAGCTGGCCTTGAAAACAGAAGAACTGACCGGAGAAAGAAATCAGGTCCAGACCGATTCGGAGTAAATTCGTTCATGTCTGTCTGGCAACGATTCAAAAAATACCTGCGCTCTGAAGATAAAAGGCTTGTCGCCTACCCGTCTGGAGTGACTCCCAGGGAAAAAGACACCCTGACCGCCATCCGCGAACTGTCCAGGGCGGTGATGAGCAGCCCTGATACTGTGGAAATTTATATGGCCTTGGGCAACCTTTACCGCGCCCGCGGAGATGTGGAACGGGCCGTGCAGATTCGCGAAAGCCTGTTGATCCGTCAGGAACTTTCCACCCATTTCAAGGGGCAAATCCAATTCGAACTGGGCCAGGATTACCGCCGGGCCGGGCTATTGGACCGCGCGCTTGCGGCTTATCTGGAAGCGCAACGCTTGGGGGTTGCCGCCAGGCTGATCCACAATGAACTTGCGGCCCTTTATGCCGGGGCCGGCGAATGGGAAAAGGCCTGCGAATTTTTTTCGGCCATGGGGCACAAAGTGGCGGAAGCGCATTTCATGGTCCGGCAGGGGATGGATATTCTGTCCAAGGATCGTCGTGACGTTAAAAAAGCTGTAAAAATTTTTGAAAAGGCCATCAAGGTTTATCCTGCTTCCATTGAAGCCTGGTATGCCTTATTGGCCGAACAAATGCGGGCTGAAAAATGGCCGTCGGCTGCTAAAACCCTGGGCATGGCCCTGGAACGCATTCCGGCGGAAAAAAGCTTTATGGTGTTTGAGGAAATATTGCACTACAAGGCCGAAAACCTGGAACAAGGACAGGAGCAGGACGCCTTTCATTCACGGATGACCGATACCTTTGTTCCGGTACTCAGTCGCAGGCCGCCGGAGCTTTTTCCGAATTTTTACGGGGCCGTGCTCCTCAAGCGTAGCGGATGTCTGGAAGAAGCCGAACAATGGCTGGATAAAGCCCTGGTTATGCAGCCTGACTTCTGGCATGGACGTCTGTTGCATCTAACATTGCTGCGCCAGAAAGAGGCTCCTCCTCCTCTTTTGGAGGCGGATCTGGATTTCTTCCTCGCCCAGTCCGGCCAAGTCAAATATTTTGTTTGTTCAGCCTGCGGGTTGAACCGTGAACAGCTTTTTTACTGTTGCCAACGTTGCAACAGTTGGCACTCCGCCATCTATAAATTCACCATCTACGATTGAATTTGATATCCATGGACAACATTTTTGACTCCGGGCAATCTACTGACTCCGTCCGGCTGACTCCCATGCTGGATCACTATCTTGGCATCAAAAAAGAACATCCGGATGCCCTGCTTTTCTACCGTATGGGGGATTTTTTTGAACTTTTTTTTGAAGATGCCCGCATTGCCGCCCGCGAGCTGCAATTGGCCTTGACCAGCCGTAACCCTAACGCCCCATCGCCGGTGCCCATGGCCGGCGTTCCCCATCATGCCCTGGAACCGTACCTGCCTCAATTGCTGGAAAAAGGCTACAAACTGGTTATCTGTGATCAGGTGGAAAACCCGAAAGAGGCCAAAGGTTTGGTCAAACGGGAGGTGACCCGCATTTTGACCCCCGGTACGGTGGTGGATGAAGCCGCTTTGGGCAAAGAGCATAACTACCTGGGGGCGTTATATTGGGACGAAAATAAAGGCGCCGGCGGTTTCGCCTGGGTGGATAACTCCACCGGGAGCTGGTCCGGTCTTCAGAGCGGCAAGGAAAGCGACTTATGGCAATGGGTGCGTAAACTTTCTCCCAAAGAGCTGCTTCTTCCTGAAAATTCCGGGGGCAAACAGCGGTTTGCCGGAAGCGCGGACCTGGAAGGGGTTTTAGTCATTCATGCCCCCATAGCCTCGCATTTCTCCTTCAAAAGCGCATCCAGCCGCGTGCTCAAGGCCCAGGGCGTGCAAGAGTTGCATTCCCTGGGGTTGGAGGACAAGATGGAGCTGACCGTGGCCTGCGGCGCTCTGCTGGCCTACCTGCAACAAACCCAGCGTGACGATATTCGTCACCTGTCCTCCTTTGTGCCGTTTAATCCTGGACGCTATCTGATCCTGGACGAAATTACCGAGCGCAACCTGGAACTCTTCAGGCGTCTGGACGGTAAAAAAGGTCCCGGGACCTTGTTCCAATCACTAGATGAAACCGTCACGCCCATGGGATCAAGGCTTTTGGAAGAACGTCTGGGCCGCCCTTGGCGGGATCTTGCCCCTATTTTGGAGACCCAGGCCGTAGTGGAATATTTTTATAACATACCTGAAAAACTCACGATCCTGCGTAATACCTTGAAAGATGCGCTGGATTTGGAGCGCTTGTCCACCCGTATCAGCCTGGGCCGTGCCCTGCCCCGCGATTTTTCCGCCATGCGGCAAACCCTGGGAGTTTTGCCCCAACTGGCAACCCTGCTACGGCGGCCGATTCTTGAAAAAGGACAATATCCCACTTCGGAACAAGAAAAAGGGGAAGATCTGCCTCCGGCCCTGCGCCGTTTACTGAAAAATTGGGATAACCTTGAAGATCTGCATATCCTGCTCCTCTCCGCCCTGGCGGAAATCATGCCGCCGCAAGTGACTGAAGGCGGACTATTCCGTCCCGGATACAATGCCCAGTTGGATGAATTTATGGATTTAGCGGAGCATGGCGAGAAGCGCCTGCAGGAGTTGTTGGCCAAAGAACAAAGCGCCGCGGGGTTGCCCAGGCTCAAGCTGGGTTATAACAGGGTATTCGGATATTATTTTGAACTCTCCAGGGCTATGGCGGACAAGGCTCCGACGCATTTCATACGCCGGCAGACTTTGGCCGGAACCGAGCGTTACGCCACTGAAGAAATGAAAGAACTGGAAGAAAAGCTTCTTTCCGCCACCGAACAGCGTAATAATTTGGAATACGGTCTTTTTCAGGAACTGCGCGGGATCATTGCCTCGGCCAGGGCGCGTTTCGTCTTTATGGGGGCGCAGCTGGCCGTTTTGGATTATTGGCAAGCCCTGGCCGTCTGCGCCCGGAAACAGGCCTGGCGAAAACCCTCTCTGCACGAAGGGCTGGAAATACACATCCGCCAAGGCCGCCATCCGGTGGTAGAAGAAATACAGGGCAAGGGACGTTTTATCCCCAATGATTTGCACATGGATGAACGGCGCAGGCTTATTCTGATTACCGGCCCCAACATGTCCGGCAAATCCACGGTACTGCGTCAAACCGCCGTGATCCTGCTTCTGGCCCAGATGGGATCATTCGTTCCGGCGGAAGAGGCTGTGCTCGGTCTGGCCGACCGCATATTCTCCCGGGTGGGAGCTTCGGATAATCTGGCCCAAGGACAAAGCACCTTTATGGTGGAAATGATGGAGACAGCCAGGATTCTGCGCCAGACCAGCCGGCGTTCTTTGGTCATCTTGGATGAAATAGGCCGGGGCACGAGCACTCATGATGGTCTGGCCCTGGCTTGGGCGGTGCTGGAAGATCTTGTTTCCAGGGCCTCATCATCCGTACGCACGCTTTTCGCCACGCATTACCATGAATTGACCGGACTGGAAGGACAACTGCCCGGTGTGCACAATATGACCGTGGCTATCAGCGAACATAACGGAGAACTGGTTTTTCTGCGTCGCCTGGTACCCGGTCCGTCAGATCGCAGTTATGGCATTGAAGTGGCAAAACTGGCCGGAGTGCCGCAGCCGGTGGTACAAAGAGCCAGGCAGATCCTTACGCAATTAAACCGCAAACCCGGATCTTTGCCGCAGGAAAGACTGCGCTCCTCTCTGCTCCCCGAACAAACGCTCCCTTCGCCGGATCCGGAACCGGAAAAAAACGTCCTGGATCATCCCCTGTTCATCGTTTTACGGGATCTGGACATCAACTGCGTCAGCCCCAAACAGGCCCTGGATCTTCTTCATGACTGGAAAACGCTTTGGGGAAAAAAAACATGAAATGCCTCCAGCGTGCTTGCGGCATTATTTTGTTGTCACTCCTGGCCTGTCTTTCGGCTTGCGGCAAATCCGGGGATCCGCGGCCACGCGCGAACTCCCGATCTTTCGTCTGGCAGGAAATAAACGCCCGCCCCACCCGCCCCGGTTGCCTGGAAATCTATGGCCGGCTTTCCGGGGCCTATGCCAACCTTGATGCCGTGTTTCTGGAAATTTCCGGAGAATCTGCGGATCGGAGCTGTCAGGATTGCCCCTTTCGCACGGATGAAAAAATTTCAC
>WRHT01000072.1 GCA_009783115.1 Desulfovibrionaceae bacterium
GGTTTTTGCTGCATGTACACAGCCAAACAGGCCATCATGACCAGGGACCATATTCCGGATTCCCAAAGCTATGTTTTTTATATGGACATACGGTCGCCGGGCAAGGGCTACGACGAGTTCACCCGGAGGGCCCAGGAGGAATATGGGGCGCAGTACGTCCGCGGCCGGGTTTCCCAGGTCTATCCCAAGGGAAACAAGCTGGTGGTGCGCGGGGCGGATACACTGCTGGGGAGCCAGGTGGAAGTGGAGGCGGACCTGGTGGTTCTGGCCGTGGGCGGCGAGGGATCACGCGAGGCGGCAGGGCTGGCGGAAAAACTGCGTATCTCCTATGACTCTTTTGGCTTCTTTCTGGAAGGACATCCCAAGCTCAAACCCGTGGAGACCAATACCGCCGGAGTCTTTCTGGCCGGAGCCTGCCAGGGGCTCAAGGATATTCCTTTTTCCGTGAGCCAGGGGAGCGCGGCCGCGGCCAAAACGCTGGCGCTGCTTTCCCGCGATATGCTGGAAAGCGACCCCCAGACCGCCCAGGTGGACATCAAGCGCTGCATCGGCTGCGGCAAATGTATTCAGGTATGCCCTTTCCAGGCCATCCGTGAAGCGGATCTGCGCGGCCAGATCAAGGCCGAAGTGCTGGAAGCCGTCTGCCAGGGTTGCGGGTTGTGCAATGCCACCTGCCCGCAGGGGGCCATCCAGCTTTCCCATTTCACGGATAACCAGGTTCTGGCTGAAGTGGAGGCCCTCTTATGTCCGTAAGTTCCCCTGTTCCCGGCGCGGTTGCCCCTGAACTGCGCATCGTGGGTTTTCTGTGCAACTGGTGTTCTTACGGCGGGGCTGATACCGCCGGGGTGGGACGTTTCATTCAGCCCACGGATCTGCGTATCATCCGTCTGCCCTGTTCCGGCAGGACCAATCCTTTGTTCATCGCCAAGGCTTTGCTCCAGGGCGCGGACGGGGTGCTGGTTTCCGGCTGCCATCCCAGGGATTGCCATTATGCCGAGGGTAATTTTTACGCCCGGCGCAGGCTGGAGGTATTCAAGCAGCTTTTGCCCGTCTTGGGAGTTGATCCCCGCCGTTTTGAATACACCTGGGTTTCGGCTTCGGAAGGGCAACGCTGGCAAATGGTGGTCAGCAAATTCACCGAGCAGATCCACAGCCTGGGGCCTGCCCGCCGTCTGCCAGGAGCGCCTGAGCTCGAATGGCTGAGGGAATCCTCCGGTTGAAGCAATTTAGATAATAAGGAGACTGACTTTGGCCGTGCAAGAAGAACTCAAGAAAATCATTCTGGAGCTTTTGCCCCAGGTGGATTGCGTAATCGGCTGGGGGCCGGGCCCGGATCTTTTGTGCGCCTCCCCGTATTTCATGCGCCGGCCGGAGGAAGTGGAGAATTTCCTGGCAGGCCCCATGGCCGTGCAGAATACCGCCCTTTATCTGCCGGAATATAAAGGTAAAAAAGTCGCTCTGGTGGTCAAGGGGTGTGACTCCCGATCCGTTGCCCAACTCCTGGCTGAAAAACTGATCGCCAGGGAGGAGGTGTTGATCATCGGCTTCCCCTGCGCCGGAGTGGCCGATATGGGCAAGATCGCCGCCCGCCTGGCTCCGCATGGCGAACCTGGGGAGGCGGAGAAAGCGGTCTATGGCGAAAAGGAACTGCGGATTACCATGGCCGGCCGGGAACTGGTTTTGCCCTTCGCTGAGATCAAGGCCGACAAATGTCTGCGTTGCGCCCATCCGAACGCCGTTATCTCCGACCGTTTCGCCGGGGAAAAGGCGGCCGGAAACGATGACGAATTTAAGGATTTGGCTGTCCTGGAGAGCATGAGCCTGGAAGATCGGTTCTCTTTCTGGGAAAAGGAGATGTCCCGCTGCGTACGCTGTTATGCCTGCCGCAATGCTTGTCCGCTTTGTGTTTGCCGCGACCATTGCGTGGCCTCCAGCCGCGACCCCCACTGGCTGACCCAGGCTGACGGCGTAAGCGACAAGCTCTTGTTCCAGGTTACCCACGCCCTGCATCTGGCCGGGCGCTGCACCGGCTGCGGCGAATGTCAGCGGGCCTGTCCGGCGGGTATCCCGGTGCTTCTGCTCAAACGCGCCCTGAGCCGGGGCGTGGAGGGACTCTTCGGACATTCCGCCGGACTGGACCCCGAAGCCCGGCCGCCTCTGCTCACCTTCCAGGTGGAAGAGCATACCATCAAGGAAAAGGCTTGGTAATGGACATGCAAGGCAAATTTATACCCCGCGCCCAACTGGATGATTGGCTGGCCGAGCTGGCCGTCCGTTTCCGGGTCTGGACGCCCCGGCGGGAAGGGCAGGAAGAAAGCGGAGCGGTGGTTTACCTGCCGGAAGCGCGGCAACCGGAACTGAACAGGAAGCCAACGGAATCCGCCAAGCGTGTTGTTTTTCCGCGTTCCGAGCCTCTTTTGCGCTTCCTGCGTAAGCCGGACCCGGATCAGCCGGGGCAAAAAAAGCTCGAATTGCAGGTTCCGGACGCCGACGGTCCCAACCTGGTTTTCGGGATGCCGCCTTGTGACGCCAGGGGTTTCCTGGTTTTTGATCCGGTGTACGCGGGCGTGAAGGGACCGGCCAGCGACAGCTATTACCTGCGCCGGCGCGCCCAGACCGTGCTTATCGCCAAGGCCTGCTCCAGAGCCCTGGCCACCTGTTTTTGCCATTGGGTGGGCGGCTCCCCTGCTTCCACCGAAGGGTTGGATGTCCTGGCCACCGAGATTCAGGAGGGTTTCCTGCTCCAGCCCGTGACACCCCAGGGGGAAGAGGTCCTGGACTCCAAGCTGCTTCTCCCCGCCGGCAAAGAACAGGTGGATGCCGCCGAAAGCGCCTGGCAGGCGGCGGAAAAAACCCTGGGACCGGGGGCGGATATGGAAGGAGCCAGGGAAGCTCTGCGCGCCCTTTTTGACAATGCCGCGTTCTGGCAGGCTGAAGCCGCGCCTTGTCTTTCCTGCGGCGTCTGTACCCATCTCTGTCCGACCTGCTATTGTTTCAGCATCACGGACGAGGCGGCCGGGGAAAAGGGCGTGCGCCTGCGCAGCTGGGATGCCTGCATGTTTTCCCTTTATACGCAGGAGGCCAGCGGGCATAACCCCCGCCAGGACAAGGCCGCGCGTCTGAAAAACCGCATCGGGCACAAATTTTCCTATTACCCGGAGCTGCACCAAACCCGCTATGCCTGTGTGGGGTGCGGCCGTTGCATCAAGAGTTGTCCTTCACGGCTGGATATCCGCGCTGTGCTGACCAAGGCTCTGGCTCTGGCGCCGGCAGCGGCCAAATCCGTGGAGGGCAAGCCAGCCACGACTGCGCCGGCAGCGGCCCAACCGGCAACGGTCAAACCTAAGACAAGCAAGTCCGGCGCAACCAAGCCCGCAGCGGCCAAATCCGGCACAACCAAGCGCGGCAAGGAGGCCAGCCATGCCTGATACCGCCCGGCGTCCCGTTTTCGAACCTTCCGCCCCCAACCCGTATCTGCCCCAGGTAGCCACGGTGCTGGAAGTGATCCGGGAAACCCACAATATTAAAAGTTTCCGCCTCCGCCTGGATGATGAACAGGCCTGGGCCAAGTTCAGCTTTGAACCCGGACAGCTCGGACAGCTTTCCTTGTTCGGCGTGGGCGAAGCCACCTTTGTGATCAATTCTCCCCCCACCCGCAAAGATTATCTGCAATTCAGCGTGATGCGCGCCGGAGAAGTGACCAGCGCCCTGCACGGCCTTTTGCCAGGCGACAAGATCGGCTTGCGCGCTCCTCTGGGAAATTCCTTTCCGTATAAGGAACTCAAAGGCAAGAATCTGGTCTTTATCGGCGGCGGCATCGGCATGGCTCCCATGCGCACTCTTTTGCTTTATATGCTGGACAACCGCGCGGACTACGGGGAGATCACCCTGCTTTACGGCGCACGTAGCCCCCAGGATCTTTCCTATGCCGAAGATCGGGAGGACTGGCTCAAGCGCAAGGACATGCGCACGGTCCTGACTATTGACTCTCCGGCCGAAGGCTGGGAACACCGGGTGGGACTCATCCCCAATGTGCTGACCGAACTTAAGCCCAGCCCGGAAAATACCGTGGCCGTCACCTGCGGTCCGCCCATTATGATCAGGTTTACTTTACAGGCCCTGGAAAAATTGGGCTTTGTCCCGGAACAGATCCTCACCACCCTGGAAAAGCGCATGAAGTGCGGCATCGGCATTTGCGGGCGCTGCAACATCGGCGAGAAATACGTCTGCGTTGACGGCCCGGTTTTTACTCACGCCCAGCTAAAGAGCATGGTCAACGAACTTTGATGAACGGGTGGAATTCCGGCCATGCGCATACAATGTCCTGAATGCGGTTTTGTCCGCGAGGTGTCTGAAACTGCTATCCCGGAGTCCGCCTCCTTCGCCACCTGTCCCAAATGCGAGGTGCGTTTCCGTTTTCGGGCGGATCCCCAGGAGGACCCTGGGCGGGCTGCTCCGCGCAAAGCCGGCCGGCCCGCGCAAAAGCCGGAGGAAGAAGAAATCTGGGCCAGCATGGAAGAAATGAGCGCCGGGGATGAAGAAGAAACGCCCGGAGACCGCGAAAGAAACGGGGAAAGCGCCCGAAAAGCCAGCCGGGCCTACCAGCGCTCCGCGGGCGGAGCGGGGGTCACGCTGCTCTCGCCGGGGGGCAGCGCTCCTTGGGAATGTCCGGGGGGGTTCTTGCGTTTTTCGGGCTTTTGGCGCACCTTGGTGTTGATCGCTAAAGACAGCCTTACTTTTTTTGCCGGTCTGAACCCCTTCAGTTCCATTCTGCCGTCCTGGCTCTTCCTTCTCCTGTGCAACGCGCCCTTCATCGCCAGCATGGTCATGATCCTCAACCAGGTGACCATACAAGCGCCGGGAACCGGGGAAATGGTCAGTTGGGCCGGCCATGTGGGCATACCGGAACTTGTAGGCCTGATTCTGGCGCAGATCAGCCTTTACCAGTTTATCGGCAGTCTGGTCGTTTACTGCACCGTCCGCCTCATTGCTCCTAAACAGGCCAGTTTCCGCCTGACCTTCAAGGTGTCCGCCTACGCCAGGATGCCCATGCTGTTCGTCGTTTTGCCCATGATTGGCCCCTGGATGGCCTGGATTCTTTCCACCGTTCTGCTCTTCCTGGGTATGCGCCGGGCTTGCCGTCTGAGCTGGCCTAAGACCATCCTTTCGGTGACGCCTTTCCTGGTGCTGACCTTTATAGTAGTGGCGCAGATCATGAAGACCGCCATTGGCGCCCTGGGGGATGTCCCCCTATGAGTGGAGCCGGCGCCCTGTTTTTTCCGGCCCATCGGGGAAAGATGGAGTATTATTGTCTGGATTGCGGACAGAGCCGGGGAGCAGATGATCTTTTCTACGTCTGTCCGGCCTGCGGGGGGACTCTCCTGTTGCGGGATGCGGATTTTGACGAGCTGCGCCGGCTTGACGGAGCGGCCTGGAGGGAGGTTTTTGACCGGCGCGCCGGAGAAAAAACCCCCCCGGCCCGGGGCATTTTCCGGTATTATGAACTCATGGCCCCGGCGCTGGATCCGGAAGACCTCGTCTGCCTGGGCGAGGGGCATACCCCGGAAGTGGAAGCCTCCAAGGCTTTGCGGCAGATTATCGGTTTGCCTTTTGCCTATAAGAATGACGGGCAGAACCCCAGCGCATCCTTCAAAGACCGCGGCATGGCCTGCGCTTTCAGCCACCTGAAGGCGATGATCCGTAAACACGGCTGGACGGAGGTGCTGGCTGTCTGCGCCTCCACCGGCGATACATCCGCCGCCGCCGCCATGTATGCCGCCCACCTCGGCGAGCCCGTCAAATCCGTGGTGCTTCTGCCCAAGGGCAAGGTAACCGCCTTGCAACTGGCCCAGCCCCTGGGCAGCGGGGCCAGGGTGCTGGAACTGCCCGGCGTATTTGACGACTGCATGAAGGTGGTGGAATATCTGGCCGGGCATTACCGGGTGGCCTTGCTCAATTCCAAAAACGCCTGGCGTATTCTTGGACAGGAATCTTACGCCTACGAGATAGCCCAGTGGCATGACTGGAACATGGAAGGGCTGTGCATCTTTGTGCCCATCGGCAATGCCGGCAACATCACCGCCGTGCTCAGCGGTTTTCTCAAGCTGTATTCCCTGGACATCATCAGTAATCTTCCGCGCATTTTCGGGGTGCAGTCGGCCCATGCCGACCCCCTGTGCCGCTATTACGAGAGCGGGGAAAAAGAATTTTTTCCGGTACGGGTCAGATCCAGCGTGGCCCAGGCCGCCATGATCGGCAACCCGGTTTCCTTTCCGCGGGTGCGCCGTCTGGCTCTGGAATATCGCCGCATCGCCGGGGATTCCTCTTTCCAGGTTATCCGGGTCGCGGAGCAGGACATTATGGATTCCATGCTTCTGGCCAACCGCCACGGACATATCGCCTGCACCCAAGGGGGAGAAAGTCTGGCCGGGTTAAGGGCGGCCCTGGCCCGGGATTTGGTTGGAGGCGGCGAATACGCCGTGCTGGATTCAACAGCCCATATGCTGAAATTCGCCGATTTCCAGAATAAGTATTTTGCCGGGGAGTTGGAGAGGGAGTATGCGGTGCGCTCGGATTCCGCGCTGGTTAATCTTCCCCTGAGCCTTTTTTCCCAGGAGGAAAAAGACGCCTTGGGCGAAGAGGAATATGTCCGTAAGGCCGGGCAGGCCATCGCCGGGCTCCTCAAGATGCGCGGGAGGCCGGATGGCTGATATCAGCGGCATGCAGGAATTGCTGCTCAAGTACAGTTACCTGATCATCCTGGGCTGGACCTTCCTGGAAGGCGAAACCATCGTGATCATCGCCGGGTTCACGGCCCAAAAAGGCTGGCTTAGCCCTTGGCTTATCGCCTTTTGCGCTTTTCTGGGCAGCTTTTCCAGCGATCAGTTGATGTTTGCCTTGGGAAAATACAAAGGTCAACATATCCTGACCCGTTTCCCGCGCCTGGAAAAGAATTCGGAAAAAGCCCGCCGGCTCATGCTCAAGTATGAAACCCCGTTGATCCTGGGTTTTCGTTTCGTTTACGGGGTGCGCAACGTCACCCCCATCCTGCTGGGCATCAGCGGGGTGAGCCACCTGAAATTTTTCGTCCTGAACATGTTCGGCGCGGTGGTCTGGGCGCTCTCCTTTACCTTTGGCGGTTATTATTTTGGGCATATTTTCGCCAAGTACACCGAGGATCTCGCCCATGCCGAGGCCTGGCTCATCGGCATCATCCTGGGCATAGTCATGCTGGTCATGCTGGTGCGCCGCCTGCGCAACAA
>WRHT01000073.1 GCA_009783115.1 Desulfovibrionaceae bacterium
AGAAAGATTTTTTTCCCCCCCCCCATGGGCCTGGTCGGCAAGGTGATGGACATTCAGCTCAAGCGTCAGAATGTCGTCATGAGCAATGTCGCCAATGTGCGCACTCCCCACTACCGTCCAAGGACGCTTGAATTTGAGAAGGAGCTGCAGGCCGCTCTGGATCTGGACGCCAGGGGGAAGCTCAGCCGCACGAATCCTGGGCATATGCCCTCGGTATTTGATCCCGAAAGCTTTGGGCCGGAGTGGGACAAAAAATTTGTGCCCCGCTATACCCACGGCGAAGACCGGGTTGACCTGGACAAGGAGATGACCGTCATGGCCAAGACATCCTTGCAATACAACACCTTGAGTTCGATAATAAAACATAATTTCGACGGCGTGCGCAACATTATCAGCGAGGGGGCGAAATAATGGACTTCATGACCGCTTTGGACATCAGCGCCACGGCCCTGACCGCCGAGCGCACCAACATGAACATCATTTCCATGAATTTGGCCAACGTCAAGACCACCCGCACGGTGGAAGGCGGGCCTTATCGCCGCAAGACCACCGTAATGGCGGCTATCCCGGTGGACGACTCTTTCAGCAAGCACATGCGCAGCGCCCTGGACAGGGAATTGCGCGGCGTGCGGGTCATGCATGTGGCCCAGGACCGCCGTCCGCTCAAGCTGGTCTATGAGCCGGGGCATCCGGACGCCAATGCCGAGGGCTATGTGGCCTATCCGGACATCAACGTGGTGGAGGAGATGGCCAGCATGATGACCGCCCAGCGCGGCTATGAAGCCAGCGTCACCAGCGTGGACACCATCAAGGGCATGTACAACAAGGCCCTGGAAATCGGCCGTTAGGCAGGGAGGGAGCATGAGCATCCAGCAACTCGGGCTGAACGCCTATAATACCGCCATACGCAATTTCGCCAAGGCCGAACGCGCGGCAGCGGTCGGACAGGTGCAGCAGGTTCGTCCTCAAGTGAACAGTTTTTCCGAGACCCTGCGGAATTCCCTGACGGAAGTGAACAACCTGTATGCGCATAAGGATAAGATGGTTCAGGCCTTTGCCTCCGGCGAAACCCAGAACGTGCATGAGCTGATGATCTCCCTGCAGAAGGCGGGTCTGGCCATGAACCTCACGGCCGCGGTGCGCAACAAGGTCATGGAAGCCTACAAGGAATTGAGCCGGGTGCAATTTTAGCGCGGGCGCTTAAAAATTCTTCAACGGAGAATGATCATGGCTAACGTATTTAACCAGGTGGCGGATCGGGTCAAAGACTTTTGGGGCAGGATCAATTTTTCCCAGCGCATGATGGTGGCCGGCATATCCCTGACGGTTACGGCGGCGTTTTTCATCATGCTGTACGTCATGAACCAGACTCCCTACCAGCCGCTTTACACCAATTTGAACCCGGAGGACGCCAACCGGGTGATCAAATCCCTGGATGCCCAAAAGATCCAGTACAAGCTGACCGAAAACGGCTCGGCCATCCTGGTTCCGGACGAACAGGTGCATCAGTTGCGCATCCGCATTGCCGGCGAAGGCAACATTATGGGGCAGGGCATAGGTTTTGAAATTTTTGACGAGGTCAAGGTCGGGCAGACGGATTTTGTGCAGAAGATCAATTACCAGCGCGCCCTGCAAGGAGAGCTGGCCAGGACCATCGCCGAGTCTCCCATGGTGGAGAGCGCCAGGGTGCACCTTGTCATTCCCCAGCGCAGCTTGTTCATCGAGGACCAGCAGAAACCCTCGGCCTCGGTGGTGCTCAAGCTGGCTGACGGCCGCCGCGTGGACAACAAAGAGGTGTTGGCCATTGTAAACCTGATAACCATGGCGGTGGAAGGCTTGGGCAAAGACCGGGTATCTGTTACCGATTCCGCTGGCAAAACCCTTTTCCAGCCTGAAGAGGAAGGGTCCCTGCTGGGCATGACCAACGCCCAGATGGAGCAGCGCCTGCTTTTCCAGCAAAACCTGGAACGGCGCATTGAGGATCTCCTGTTGCCGGTGGTCGGTCCAGGCCGGGTCATCGCCAAGGTGAACGTGAACATGGATTACAGCCGGAAAACCATTCACAAGGAGCTTTTTGACCCGGAGATGACCGTGGTGCGTTCGGAAAGCCGGAGCGAAGAACAGACCCAGGGGCAGGCCAACCTTGAGGCCGGGGTTCCGGATGTCAATTTCCGGGGCGATGGCCTGACCGGCAGCATCAGCACCCAATCCAGCAACCGTGAACAGCGCCAGACCAATTTCGAGATCAATAAAGAAGTGCAGGAAATTATCGGCAGCGTTGGCGATGTCAATCGTTTGAGCGTGGCCGTGATCATTGACGGGACGTATGCTCCCAACGAAGCCGGGGAAATGGTTTTTGTGCCGCGCAGCGCCGAAGAACTGAAGAATATCCGCCAGCTGGTGGGAAATGTGGTGGGATACGATTCCGCCAGGGGCGATACCATAGAAGTGAGCAACATCCCATTTGGCCCCCAGCCCACCGATGAATCGCAGAATGTGGCCCAGCTTCTGGCCGAATATGCCATACGCCTCGGCAAGCCTTTCCTCAACGCTTTCCTGATCTTCCTTTTCCTGCTCATCGTGGTTCGTCCGGTGGTCATGGCCCTGATCCGGCCCAAGGTGGAAGGAGAGATGTTAGAGGAACTGGCCGGTCTGCCATCGGGTGAGGAAAGGCTCGCCCTCATGGACGGCAGTGACGAAGAAATGGATGCCATGGCCATTCTGGAAAAAATTGAGGACATCAAGGCCCATGCCCTGCATCTTAGTGAACAGAATATAGATCAGGCCTTGGGCATTATCCGGAATTGGCTGAAAAAAGGCGAAGGCGCAGGCGGAAGCAAGATGCCGGCCAAGGCGGCCTGATGATCAAGCTGCGGGAGAGCATATCTCCCGCAGCTTTTTTTCTAGTACGGCGCGGATCTCCGCGCGCCGTTTTTCCAGGGAGCTGACGAGTTTGTCCGCCTCCGCCTCCAGGGCATCCGGCGGGCCGCTGTTATCCACGATAAAGTCGGCGGCGGCGTATTTTTTTTCTTCCGGCCACTGCCAGCCTTCCATTTGGGCAATCATCCACGCGGACCAGCCCCGGTTCCTTTTCAGCCTTTGGGCGCGGATGTCCAATGGGCAACGGACAGCCGCCACCAAAGGAGCGGCGCGTCCCTCCCCGCCCGCTGCGCCGGCCTGGCCAGTTTTTGCAGACAGGCGGCTTTCAAAGTACAGGGGGACCTCCACGGCGGCCAGGGGCGCGGCCAGGGGAAGGACATCCAGGTTTTGAAAAAAATGTTCCTGTTCCGCCAGGACCAGGGGATGGATCAGTCCTTCCACCTCCCGGCGCAGGGTTTGATCGGCGGCCATGGCCGCAAACAGGGCCTTTTTGTCGATAAGTGGGACGGAACCGCTTTCAGCCTGTTCCGGGATGAAGCGGTTGCCGAAGCGTTTGCGGATGATCCGCCAGCCGTCCGCTCCAGGTTCATATAGACGGGCCACGGACTGATCCGCGCTCCACACGGGCAGGCCGCGGTTTCGCAATATTTTCAGCAGGCTGGATTTGCCGCAGCCGGGGTTGCCGGTGATCACCAGGCGCTGCAAGCGCCCGGAAAGAGCCAGGGCCGCCTGGATGAAGCGATCCGGCGGCGGGCAGGCGAAATGCAGGGGAGCGGTCTCTCGGCTAATCTCAAAAGAGGGGGATCGCACGGATAGACCTTGGCTCATAAGCTCTCCCGGATGGGGGAAATCAAGTTGCCAGGCGTGCAGGAGTTGCCCTTGAGCCAGCCCGCGCAGAAATTCTTCCTGAGCTGGCGAGAGCTGGGCGGCGTCCAGGGCGCGGGCGGCGGCCGGCCTTTGGGCGTAGCGCCCGTCGCCGATGACCGGGTGGCCGATATGGGCCAGGTGTACGCGGATCTGGTGGGTGCGCCCGGTATGGATGCGCACGGCCAACAGGCTGAAGCGTCCGGAGGGATCACTATACAGAGTGCGGTAATCGGAACGGGCCGGGCGGCCGCCTTTGGGCAGCACGGCCATTTTGGTCTTTTGCCGGCTGTGCCGCCCCAAAGGGGCTTCAATTACACCCTGGAGGGGAGCGGGGCGGCCATAGACCAGGGCCAGGTATTCCTTGCGGGGCAGACGGCCGGCAAAGGCCGCGCTCATAGCCAGGCGGCTGCCTTCATTCAAGGCGATCAGCATCAGCCCGCTGGTATCTTTGTCCAGGCGGTGCACCAGGCCGGGGCGATCCCCGCCCTGGGCCGTCAGGGCGGGAAAATGGGCCAGGAGCCGTCCCAGTAGAGTGCCGGAAGGCTCTCCTGGGCTGGGGTGCACGGAGAGGCCGGCGGGCTTGTTCAGCACGGCCAAATCCTCGTCCTGGTAAAGCACCTGGAGTTCTCCGTCCTCGGCCTTGGGTCCGGCCTTCATTTCAGGCAGGGCCAGTTCCACCTTTTGGCCGGCCAGAAGCTCCCTTCCGGGCTGGGGCGCGAGCTGCCCGTCCACCAGCGCCATGCCTTCCAGTATCCGGCGTTTGATTTTTTCGCGGGAAAATTCCCCTTGCAGCCGGCGGCTCAGAAAAACATCCAGGCGCGACAGGGCTTCCTCGGCTTCCACCGTAAAAGAGCGTAGTTCCATGAACGCCTTATCCGGAATAATTTTTCAGGCTGTTTTGTCCGCGTAGAAATTGATCAGGCATCCGGCCAGGAGAATGGATTTTTCCTCCTCGGTGAGCTGATCCAGGCGCAGGCGGAGTGGGAGAGAGGAGCCAGGACGCAGCAGCAGGGCAGGGATCTCCGGCAGGTTCAGGCGTACGGCCTGGCGGATGTTGGGCACATACAGGCGGTCGCCGGTTCGGATTTCCGGATTTTCCCGGTCCGGCAGACGCAGGGGCAGGATTCCCCAGTTGATCAGGTTGCTGCGGTAGCGTTTGGTGGCATATTCCACGGCCAGGTTGGCCCAGCCGCCCAGGATTTTTTGGCAGGAGGCGGCCTGTTCCCTGGCCGAACCATCGCCTGGGCGGAGGGCAAAAACGCAGCTCCCCAAACCCAGGCGGCTCAAAGCTTCGTGGTCATCCAGGTTTTCCGCGCCAGGCGGCAGTATGGCGCGCAGAATGGCCAGTTCAGCTTGCAGGGCCGGGGAAGGTGTTTCTCCGGGCAGGAGTTTTTTGCGTTCCCGCTCCAGGGCCAGAACCGCCTTGGCCCGCCCCACATAGCCGGGGTCCTTGCGGGCCAGGGTGAATTCGGCTAGGCGCAGGGGATTGGATCGGTAGGAAGAGGTTTCACCCGAGGGGATGAGTTCATCGGTGGTGGTCACCGGGTCATAGATGGCCGAGGCCGCGATCAGCAGCAGGTTTTCCGGCAGGGGGTCCAGGGCCGGCCAGTCGGTGATGTTCGGTCCGAATTCCAGGTTTTCTTCGGGCTTCGGGGCCGGAGATCCCTTCCAGCCGTGATAGACGCGCCGCGCATACGGGGTGGGGTCATAAAAATAATCGTCGTCCAGCCGGTCTTCCTGGGGAAAATTTAGTTCATCGGCCGGGGTGAGGACGCCGCCGGCGAGGACGGTGGCGGCGATAGAACGGGCGTCCATCAGGGCCACGAAGGCCATTTGCCCTTCCGTCGGCCGGGATCCCTCCCGGTTGGGGAAATTGCGGGTGGTGTGGCGGATGGAGAAGGCGTTATGCGCCGGCACATCTCCGGCCCCGAAGCAGGGGCCGCAGAATGCGGTGCGCAAGCTGGCCCCGCTTTCGGCCAGAGCCGGGATCGCTCCTTTTTTCAGCAGGGCCGTGAAGATTGGCTGGCTCGCCGGGTAAACGGACAGGGTAAGGGCCGGGGAGCCGGCGCTTTGTCCCTGGAGCAGCCGGGCGGCTTGCAGGATGTTTTCATAGCCGCCTCCGGCGCAGCCGGCGATGATCGCCTGGTCAACAATGAATTTGCCCTGGCGGAATTTCCGGCGCAGTCCGGGAGTGAGTTCCGGGGTATGGCGGCGGCTTTCCTTTTCCACCTGATCCAGAAGGTCCGGGGCATTGGCCAGAAATTCGCGGACAGGGTAAGCGTTGCCGGGGTGGAAGGGCAGGGCGATCATCGGCTCCACCCGCGCCAGGTCAACTTCCACCGCCAAATCGTAATAAGCGCCTTCTTCCGGGGCCAGTTCCAGGTAATCCGCCGTCCGGCCGTGCTTTTCCAGCCAGGCGCGGATGCGGGCATCGGTCTGCCAGATGGAGGAAAGGCAGGCGGTTTCCGTGCTCATGACATCAATGCCCAGGCGGTACTCCGGGGAAAGGGCGGCCACTCCGGGGCCGAAAAATTCCAGGATGCGATTGGTGACCAGACCGTCTGGAAAGAGGGCGCGGATCAGGACCAGGGCCACATCCTGCGGCCCGACCCCAGGACGGGGGCTGCCCTTGAGGAAGATAGCCGCCGTCTCCGGGCGATCCAGCTCGTAGTGGCGGCCAAGGAGCTGCTTTACCAGTTCCGGCCCGCCTTCGCCCACACCCATGCAGCCGAGCGCCCCGTAGCGGGTGTGGCTGTCCGATCCCAGGATCATCTTGCCGCCCCCGGCCAGGGTTTCCCGCACATATTGGTGGATCACCGCCAGGTGGGGAGGGACGAAATCCCCTCCGTACTTCCGGGCCGCGGAAAGGCCGAAAGCATGATCGTCTTCGTTGATGGTCCCGCCAACCGCCCCCAGGCTGTTGTGGCAGTTGGTGAAAACGTAAGGCATGGGGAAGCTCTGCATGCCGCTGGCCCTGGCCGTCTGCACGATGCCGACATAAGTGATGTCATGGGAGGCCAGGGCGTCAAAACGCAGACGGAGTTTGTCTTCGCTTCCTGAAGAATTGTGTTTTTCCAGGATTTTCCAGGCCATGGTCCGGCGGAAACCTTGGGATCTTCCGTCTTTTAGGGCCTGGGGATCGGTTTCCAGGGCGCCCTTGCGCCAAAGGGCGCCTTTTGGGTGAATGGCAAGCATTATAACCTCTTGAGCATTTCCGGGGCCACTTCGCGCATGAGCAGGATCAGCACTTTTTTCATTATGCTTTCGTAATCCTCGTCCGTCCAGCCGGATTGCGCGACCAACATATAGTACAGATGCATGTCGGTAAAGGCCCAGAAGATGTCGGCCAGCATTTTTTCCTGCG
>WRHT01000074.1 GCA_009783115.1 Desulfovibrionaceae bacterium
GACGCCAGACCTGCACCCCCGGTATGGAACGCAGGGAAGAAAGCTGTTCCACCGGCTGATGGGTAGGACCGTCTTCGCCCACGCCTATGGAGTCATGGCTGAGTATCCAGATGAGCTGCCGGCTCATCTGGGCGGACAGGCGCAGAGCGCTTTTGGCATAATCCACGAACACCAGGAAAGTTCCGGCATAGGGTATAAAGCCGCCATGAAGGGAAAGCCCGTTCATGAACGCCCCCATGACGAATTCGCGCACGCCGTAAAAAAGGTAGTCGCCGTCCGGGTTATCCGGGGTAATGTCCCTGGCCCCCTCCCAGCGCGACCCCACCGAGGCGGTCAGATCCGCCGATCCCCCAAGAAGCGCCGGCGTGTTCCGGCAAATAGCCCCCAAAACTTTGCGCGAAAAGGCGCGCAGGGACAAGGGCAGGGAAGAGCTTTCCTCTTCAGCCAGCAACATGCTGGCCAGTTCAAGGGCCCCGTCCCTCCATTCCGGAACTAATTCGCCCTTGAGGCGTTCTTCAAAAATTTTGGCCTCCGCTGGAAAGGCCTTGGCATAGGCCTCAAATAGCTTGTTCCATTTTTTCTCGGCCTGCTGCCCGCTCAGGCGGGCATCCCAGCCCAGGCGGATCTCCGATGGGATATCAAAAGGCGGGTACTTCCAGCCCATCTGCCGGCGCGCGCCTTCCACCTCTTCCTCGCCCAGCGGCGCGCCGTGGCTTTCCGCCCTGCCCTGCTTGGAGGGCGCGGGCCAACCGATAATCGTCTTGCAGGAAATCAGGCTGGGTTTGTCGTGGGTTTTCCTGGCCCTGGCAATGGCCTTTTTCAGGGCTTCGGGATCATGCCCGTCCACCTCGTCCACCTGCCAAGAGCAGGCTCCAAAGCGTTTCAGCACATCTTCGGAAAACCAGCCGCCCACCGGCCCGTCAATGGAAATGCCGTTGTTGTCCCAGAGAACGATCAGTTTCCCCAGTTTCAGGGTTCCGGCCAGGGAAGCGGCCTCGTGGGAAATGCCTTCCATCAGGCAGCCGTCGCCCACGAAACAATAGGTGTAATGATCCACCACCTTGAAGCCTTCCCGGTTGAAACGCGCGGCCAGAATTTTTTCCGCCAGGGCCATGCCCGCGGCCATGCCCAACCCTTGCCCCAGCGGTCCGGTGGTGGCTTCCACTCCTGGAGTGAGGCCGTATTCCGGATGGCCGGGGGTCTTGGAATCAAGTTGGCGGAAATTCCGGATCTCCTCCAGGCTGAGATCATAACCGCTCAGGTGCAGCACCGCGTAAAGCAGTATGGAGGCATGCCCGTTGGACAGGACGAAACGGTCGCGGTTGAACCAGCGCGGGTTGGCCGGATTATGCGCCATAAAATCGTTCCACAGCACTTCGGCCATATCCGCCATACCCAAGGGGGCGCCGGGATGGCCCGACTGCGCCTGCTGGATGGCGTCCATCGCCAGAGCGCGCGCGGCATTGGCCAATTCTTTACGGCTGGGCATCTAAAAACCTCCCTACTTATTCTCCCCGGCCGCGGCCATAAAGGTTTTCAACCTTTCGGCGTAAGGCGGGAATTGAAAAAAAGCCGTGCCGGAAACCAGCGCATCCGCGCCGGCCCGGACAAGAAGCCCGGTCCGCTCCGGGTCCACCCCCCCGTCCACCTGGATCAGGGCCGTGGAAGAGGCGCGGGTCAGCCGTTCCTTTAAGGCGCGGGTTTTGTCATAGGCCAGGGGCAGAAAACTCTGCCCGCCAAAACCCGGATTCACGCTCATAAGAAGAACCAAATCCAGGTCCGGCAGGACGTGATCCAGGGCGGAAAGCGGGGTGGCCGGGTTCAGAGCCGCTCCGGCCTTGATCCCTAGGCGGCGGATTTCCAGCAGAGCGCGGGAAAGATGGGCCGTGGCCTCCACATGGACAGTCAGCAAATCCGCGCCGGCCTCGGCGAAATCTCCCAGGCAGCGCTCCGGATTCTCAATCATAAGATGCACATCAAAAAAAAGCTTGCTGGAGCGGCGAAGCTGTTTGATCACCGGAGGGCCGAAGGTGAGATTCGGCACAAAATGCCCGTCCATGACATCCAAATGCACCCAGGAGAGTCCGGCGGTCTCCAAGGCCTCCAGCTCCCCGGCCAGACGCCCGAAGTCGCCGGCAAGCAGGGAAGGGGAAAGGATCATGCTGTAGGGCCGCCCCGGCGCAGCAGCGCGCTGATCCCCCGCAGTTCTTCCAGCGTCCGGCTAAGGACGCCCCGCGCCTCCGCCTGGCCGGACGGAAAAGGGGCCGCCGGACGGGAGGGCTGCACCAATATCCCTTGCAAGGGCTTGCCGGGGCCTTCTCCCAAATCGGCGAATTCGTCATCTTGAGCGGGCTGGCCCGGCGGAGCCGGCGGAAAGGATTCAGAGCGGCCCTGCAAAATTTTGCGCGCGCCCTCGATGGTCAGCCCGCGCTCGTGCAACAGGTGGCGAATACGGCGCAGAAGCTCCAAATCGGCCTCGCTGTACAGGCGCTGTCCCTTTTCCGTGCGGCCCGGGCGAAGCTGGGGGAATTCGGTTTCCCAAAAACGCAGCGTAAAACTCTGTAATTGCAGAAGTTTGGCGGCTTCGCCTATTTTATAGCTGGTGGCAGGCATGGACTTACTATAACCTGACCGCCAGTTTTTCCACAAGGGTTTTAGCCACCTTGTCGCGGATTCCGTCAACTTCGGCATCCAGCAAAGTTCTGGCCGGATGCCTGAAAGTCAGCCGCCAGGTTAGATGTTTTTCCCGCGTATTTCCTTCGGGCTGGTAAAGATCCCAAAGCCGCGCCTCTTCCAGGTATTCCGGGCGGACGGCGTGAATAGCCGCCAAGATGGTTCCGGCTTCCAGATCCGCGGGCGCGATGACCGTCAAGTCGCGGCGCACAGGCGGATAAACCGGCCAGGGAACAAAAGACGCCTTCACCTTTGAAGAAATCGCGAAAATTTTATCCAGCTGGAGCTCGGCCAGCCAGACCTCTTTTTTTGCGTAAAAAGTCCCGGCCAAATCAGGCCTGAGCCGCCCCAGGCTTCCCAGTCCTTCATGGTCCAGCCGGAGGCTCACCGCCGGATCCAGGTAAGCGGATCCCTCTCCGGCGGCGTCCCGGATGAATTCCGGGGCGGGCAGACCCAGGTGGTCAAAAAATTGCTCCACCAGCCCCTTGAGGTCCAGGTAATCCGCATCCTCGGATTGGCGCGGCCAAGCGGCGGCATAACGATCTCCGTACAGCAGGATGCCCAGGCGCGTTTCTTCGCGCACTCCCGTGCCGTAAGGACTTTGCGGATCTTCGCTGAAAGCGGCGGCCACTTCAAAAAAACGCAGACCTGCGGCCCGCTGGGCCAGGTTATGGCGCAAGGCGTTCAAAAGCCCTGGAGCCAGAACCGGGCGCAACACGTCCAGATCCGCGTTCAGGGGATTTTTTATGCTCACCCGGCCCTGCCTGGGCAAGGCCAAAAAATCCAGTTCCCGGCTCCCCACAAAGCTGAAAGTGATGGCTTCGTTCAACCCGGCCCCGGCGGCCCAGGCTTTGACCCCGGCCAAAAATTTATGCCGGGATTCCGGCCGATCCGCCTGATCCAGGGTATGGGCGACCTCCGGGATGCTTTCAGGAACCCTGTCCACCCCGTAGACCCTGGCCAATTCCTCGATCAGGTCCGCCTCCCGCTCCAGATCCGGACGCCAGCTTGGCGGAAATACCGCCCAATCCGCGCCTTCCCGTTTTTCCTCCTCAACGGAGCAGCCCAGGCGGCGCAAGGTGGAAACGCAAAATTCCGCTTCCAGCGGGATCCCGATCAGCGCCTCCGCCCTGGCCCGGCGCAAGGGCAACCTGGGGATGTCCAGGGGCTTAAGTTCCAGGTTCAAAGGCACGGAGGCCGCCTTGCCTCCGCCCAGCCTGGCCAGGAGCAGGGCGGCCCGCTCCAGGGCAAAAGCGGTCATCCGCTGATCCACGCCGCGCTCAAAACGGTAAGCCGCGTCGCTGAAAAGATTCAGACGCCTGGAAGTCCGGCGGACCATGGACGGGCTGAAGATCGCCCCTTCCAACAGTACCGTCCGGCTATTCCCGCCAATGGCCGTGTCCGCCCCGCCCATCACCCCGCCCAGGGCGATGGGGCCTTCCGCGTCCCGGATGGTGATGTCCGCGTGTGAAAGTTTTCTTTCCTGGCCGTCCAGGGTAACCAGGCGCTCACCTGGTTCGGCCCTGGCAACCCGCACCAGGCGGCCGCGCAGCCGGTCAAAATCAAAGCTGTGCAACGGCTGGCCCAGTTCCAGCATCACATAGTTGGTCACATCCACCAGGTTGGAAATGGGGCGCTGCCCTACGGCCCGCAGACGCCAACGCATCCAGGCCGGGGACGGCCCCGCCGTCAGATGGCGGATGAGGCGGATCTGGTAAAGAGGGGCAATTTCTCCGTTTTCCGCTTCCAGGGCGAAATCTCCAAACCCCTCGCCGCCTTCGAGACCATCCCGCTCCAGGGACGGCACTTTCAGGGGCAGATCGAAGGCCAGGGCCGTTTCCCTGGCCAAACCCAGAACCGAAAGACAATCCGGGCGGTTGGGGGTAATCGCGACATCCAGCACCTCCAAATCCAGCCCCAGGGCCTCCGCCGCCTTCCTGCCGGGAGTGAAGGCCACGCCGGGCAGGGCTTCCTGCAAAACCAGGATGCCGCTGTGATCTTCAGACAGGCCCAGTTCCCGCTCCGAACAGATCATGCCCTGGGAAAGAACCCCGCGCAATTTGGCCTTCTTGATCTTAAGCCCGCCGGGGAGGGATGATCCTTCCGGAGCCACCGCCACATACTGCCCGGTCGCCACATTGGGCGCGCCGCAGACGATTTGCAGGACCTCCGGGCCGCCCGCATCCACCTTGCACACGGAAAGATGGTCGGAATCAGGGTGGCGGACGCATTCCCGCACCAGACCCACCAGGGTTTCCTCGATCTCCCGGCAGGGGCGGTTCAGGGCCTCCACTTCCAGGCCGAGCATGGTCAGTCTCTCGCCCAGGTCTTTCGCCGTGCCCTCATAAGGCGTAAATTCGCGCAACCATTGCAGACTAAGCAGCATGAACAGCTCTCCGCGGGTTAAAACTGGGCCAGCAGGCGCACATCGTTCTCAAAAAAGAGGCGCAGGTCCCCAATGCCGTACTTGAGCATGGCGATGCGCTCCACCCCCATGCCGAAGGCGAAGCCGGCGCAATCCTCGTCAAAGCCCACGGCCTTGAAGACATTGGGATCAACCATGCCGCTGCCCAGAATCTCCAGCCAGCCGCTGCCCTTGCACACACGGCAGGGTTCGCCGGCCGTCTCTCCGGCGCCCCGGCAGATGATGCAGGTGACATCCACCTCGGCGCTGGGTTCGGTAAAGGGGAAGAAGCTGGGGCGAAAACGCACCCGCGCCTCTGGTCCGAAGAGCTTGCGGACCAGATAGGCCAAGGTGCCGCGCAGATCCGCCAGGGAAACGTCCTTGCCCACCAGGAGTCCCTCCACCTGGTGAAACATGGGAGAATGGGTGATGTCGGAATCCCGGCGATAGACCTTGCCCGGAGCAAGCACCGCCAGAGGAGGCTTCCCGCGCTCCAGCATGGAGCGCACCTGCATGGGCGAGGTATGCGTGCGCAGAAGAACTTCGTCCGCTATATACAGCGTGTCCTGCATGTCGCGCGCCGGATGGTTCGCGGGGAAATTCAGGGCCGCGAAGTTATGGAAGTCCGTTTCCGCTTCCGGGCCGGAAACCATTTCATAGCCCAGCCCTTCAAAAATGGAACAGATTTCATTCAGCACCAAGGTAAGGGGGTGCAGACTCCCCGCGGGCGGACGGCGGCCGGGCAGGCTGGGATCAAAAAAATCCTCCCGGCCGGCGCTTTGCGCCCGCAAGACCGCGATCCTGTCCTCCAGCATCCCGGAGAGGGCGAGCTTGACGGCGTTGGCCTTCTGGCCGATGGCCGGGCGATCCCCGGCCGGAGCCTCCCTGAGGGAGGCCATAAGTTCAGCCAGCCGGCCCTTGCGGCCCATGAAGGCAATGCGCAAATCCTCCACTTCCGGCAACGAAACAGCCTGGCCCAAGGCGCTTTCCAGCTCCCCGGCCAGGCTTTCCAATTCAGAGATCAGCCCCATGAAAAGTCCCTTGTCGGCGGGCGCGGGTCTTGCCCCGGCCCGTCCTAGCTCCCGGCTTTGACGGTTTCCGCCAGACGCGCGAATTCTTCCTTGGCGTTCACCGCCATATCCGCCAGCACCCGGCGATCCAGCGATATTCCAGCGTTCTTCAAGCCATTCATGAAGCGGCTGTAAGAAAGGCCGTGCTGCCGCGCCCCGGCGTTGATGCGCAGGATCCAAAGCTTGCGGAACTCCCGCTTGCGGACCTTGCGATCACGAAAGGCATAGGCCTGCGCCCGTTCCACCGCCTCGCGGGCGGTGCGGTACAGGAGACTCCTGCCCCCGCGGAAGCCCTTGGCCCGATCCAGGTATTTCTTATGGCGTTTGTGCGCCGCCAGTCCTCTTTTAACTCGCATGGAAAAATCTCCTTAGATATACGGGCACATCCGTTTGACCGCGGTCAGGTTGGCCGTATCCACCAAGGCCGGCTGGCCCAGGCGCATCTTGCGCTTGGCGTTCTTCTTGGTCAGGATGTGCCGCAAATTCTGCCGACGGCGCTTGATTTTGCCGGACCCGGTGCGCGCGAAGCGCTTGGCCGCCCCCCGCCTGGTCTTGAGCTTGGGCATGATCCACTCCTTAGTTTTGAAAATGCTCCGTAAAGCGTCAAAGGGATCAATTATGCCGAAAAAATATAAATCCGGCAAGAATTACTTTTTGGGCAGGGGGGCGAGGAGCATGTGCAAGGTGCGCCCTTCGGCCCTGGCCTCCTGATCCACCTTGGCCACGTCCTTGGTGTCTTCAATAACCCTGTCCAACATGATTTGGCCGCGATCCTTGTGCACTATCTCCCGACCGCGGAAAAAAATGGTCACCTTGCAGCGATCTCCGCCCCCGATGAAGCGGCGGATATGTCCGAGCTTGGTCTGGTAATCGTGTTCATCGGTCTTGGGGCGCAGCTTGATTTCCTTGAGCTGCACCACTACCTGGCGTTTCTTGGCTTCCTGCTTTTTTTTCT
>WRHT01000075.1 GCA_009783115.1 Desulfovibrionaceae bacterium
ACAGCCGGGAGATGGAGTTCAATAACGCCCTGAAGGTGGATGAGGAAAACGTGCGGGCCAAGTTCGGCCTGGGACTCACCTACCTGGAGCGCAACGAGCCGGACAAGGCCCAGAATATCTTCAATCGCCTGGTCAAGCTGGAGGCGGCCTTTGAGCAGGAACACACTCACCTGTTCAACGAATTCGGCATCCAGCTACGCAAAAACAAAATGTTCACGGAAGCCCTGACCTACTATAAACGGGCTCTGGAACTCTCGGACCAGGACGAAAACCTTTACCACAACATCGCCAGGGCCGCCCTGGAAAACGACAACCCTGAACTGGCCGCGGATTACCTGCTTCAAGGGCTGAACCTCAACCCTACCATGGACGAATCCGTGCGCTTCCTCATGTGGCTGCTCAGTAAAAACCTCCTCTCCGACGAAAAAAGAACCGCGGCGGTCCAGGTCCTGAAAAAAGCCCGGGGGGCGCTAGCCGCCGCGCAGGCGGATGCGGACGCGGCTCCCGGCAAGGAGGCGGATGCGGAGGCCCAGGCGGAAGAAACGCCGCCAACTCCCTAAAACAATTTCTTTTTCTTTTCTCCGCACCAACGCACAAAATCCGGAAAGGTCCGGAGCAGGATACGCATAGCCTCCTGCTCCGCTTCCAGGTACACATCCCGCCGGATGCGCGCGCTGCCGCCCCAGTGTATCATATAATCATCAACCCAAAAGTGCCCGGCCCTGAATCCTTGGCGGGAGAGTTCCCGAAACCAGGCCACTCCCGTATCCAGAGTCTGGCTGCCGCAAGCCTCAAAGGCTCCCAGAGGCAAAATACCGCCAAAAGGGCGGGTCAGGGGCCGGGTTTCCCGCACATCCACCAGGCAGGCCCACTCGTTTACCCGGCACTCGGGCAAGGGCCAGGCCCGCTCACGGTAATGCGTCTCCCAGCCTTCCCAATACGGGCGCACCGCCAGCCCTTTTTCCCGGGCCAGGGCGTAAAGCCGCTCCAGGCCGGCAAAGTCCGGCTGAAAGTCCGCATACCTCTCCGGGGCGCAGGCCTCTGTCCCCAGGCCGGCCGCCCGCACCAGTTCCACGTCCCGGGCCGGACAGTTCCAGCACTGCCCGATCCTGCCCAGGATAAAGGACCCTTCTACCCGTTCCAGCATGGCCCCGAGGATGTCCCGCTTGAACATGACATCATTGTGCATGATGAATAAATAACGCCGGTCCGTGCGCTCAAAGGCGTATTGGTAGCGCATGGCCAGGCGGTAAGGAATGTCGATGAGACGCCCCTCCTCCACCGCCGCGCACTCAACCCAGATCTCCGGCTGAAAAATCTCCAGCTCCCGCCCGGCCTCAAGCAAATACTCGGCAACGGCATAAGGCGGCTCCGCGTCATAACGCGAGCCCGCCGGCTCAAACTGCAAATACAGACGGCCCACATGCCCAGCGCTGTGCTTGAGCAGCGAAAGCAGGGCCAGGGCCGTCTGGTACGGTTTGGCGAAAATATTCAGAGCCACATCCGCCAGCATAGATTCCTCCGGAGGGTCAGCTCTCCAAATATTGATGCAGTTTGGCTATGACCACTCCCAGGTCAAGGGGTTTGCCCACGTGGTCGTTCATGCCGGCGGACAGGCATTTTTCCACGTCCTCCTTGAACACATTGGCCGACATGGCGATGATGGGAATTTCTCCGGCCCGCGGCAGATCCAAGGCGCGTATGCGCCTGGTGGCCTCATAGCCGTCCATCTCCGGCATTTGCACGTCCATGAAGATCATGTCGTAAAGTTCAGGGTTCCGGATGAACATCTCCACGGCCTCGGCCCCGTTCTCCGCGCAATCAATGGCAAGACAGGTGGGTTCAAGAAGGGCCATGACAATCTCGCGGTTGATCTCCACATCTTCGGCCAGAAGAACATGCCGGCCTTCAAAATTATCCGCCAGATCCGCCGCCTCTTCTCCATCTTCATGCACGGAAGCCGCGCGCCCTCCCAGACAGACGCCCACGCACTCGGCAATATCCGATGGAAAGAGGGGCTTGGCCAAAAACTTATCCACCCCGGCGGCCCTGGCTTCTTTCTCAATGCTGTCCCACTCGGTGGAAGAGATCATCACCACCACGGCCTTGCCCGCCCCGCTCTTTTTCTCGTGAATCTCCCTGAGGCGGGGGGCCAGATCTATCCCGTCCATACCCGGCATACGCCAGTCAATGAAAAACATGTCATAGACCTCCAGCCGGACTTTTTCCAGGGCCTCTTCGCCGTTCTGCGCCACTTCGCAGCCAAAACCCAGGCGGCCGGCGGTTTCCTGAAAAATCGCCAGCACCTCCGGCTGGTCGTCAACGACCAGCACCCTGGCGCCGCTTGGGATCGCGGCCGTGGCAGACATGGGCAGACGCGAATATTTCACCCGGATGGTAAAACCAAAGGTGGCCCCGCGCCCCAACTCCGATTTCACCCAGATTTCTCCGCCCATCATCTCGACAATGCGCCTGGAAATGGCCAGTCCCAGACCGGTGCCTCCAAAACGCCGCGTGGTGCTGCTTTCAGCCTGCTGAAAGGACTTGAACAACTTGGTCTGCTGCTCCGAACTGATGCCTATGCCGCTGTCGCTCACCTCAATGCGGATGCAGGCAAGATCCCCTTCTTCACTCGCCAGATACGCGCCCAGATGGATATTTCCGTCTTCCGGGGTGAATTTTACGGCATTGCTCAAAAGGTTGGCGATCACCTGGGCCAGGCGCTGATCATCGCCAAACAACGTGGGAGGAAGTTCCGGATCAATATGCACGGCCAGAGACTGCCTTTTTTCCTCCACCCGGAAATTGACCACGTTGACCACCTTCTGGAGCATCTTTTCAAAATCGAATTCCACCAGGGAGATCTCAAACTTACCGGCCTCAATTTTGGACATATCAAGGATATCGTTGATCACTCCCAGAAGATGCGTGGAAGCGTCCTGGATCTTGCCGAAAGCGTAATCCTTGCGCTCCATGTCGGCGGCGGCCTTGCCTATGGTGGTCATGCCGATGATGGCGTTCATGGGCGTACGCATTTCATGGCTCATGTTGGACAGGAAATCGCTCTTGGACCGGCTGGCCGCTTCCGCCGCCTCCACCGCCTTGTGCAAGTCATCCTGCAGACGAAGAACCTCGGTGACGTCATCGGTGCTGCCCACCACGCCGCTTACCTGTCCAGCGCTGTCATAGATGGGCGAAGTGTGCGAATGGAACATCCTCCCGTCAATCTCGCCCGTCCAATCCTGGGAAAGCCCATGCAAAAGAGCCTTGTCCACATTTTCCAGGACGTCCAGGTGGCGATTTTTGGGCTTGGCCAGATCCAGGCTCTTGCCTTCCAGAAAATCGGGAGTGACGCCGATGGTTTTGAGATATAAGCCGTTGAAGGTTCGGATGATTCTATCCTTATCCACGCTCCAGATAACTCCCTCATAATTGCCTATGACCGCCCGAAGCTGCTCGGTGCGCTCCCGGACAAGCTTTTCCAGACGGACGCCCTCCCGCCTGTTGCGCAGGAAAATGACCAGCAACAGCGTGATCACGCAAAGCAACAAGGTCATCGATCCTATAAGCCACGGCCTTTGCGCCTGGGCTATTTTCGCACGGTAATCGAACACTTTGTGGCTCCAACGCTCGGAAATATCCCTCAGATCCACCAGGCGCATGGCCTTGGAGACAATCGCGGCCAAGGCCGCCTCCTCCTTGTGAAAACCGAAGGTGGATTCAAAGGTGTGGTCAAAGGCCAGGTTAGACTTAAAACCAGCGCGTTCCTCGTAGTTGGTCATACTGAGCAAAAGGCTCCTGCTGGCCATGAGCAGGTCAATTTCGCCCTTTTCCAACGCATCCACGGCCTGGGAGATTGAACCGCATTCCACCACACGGGTGTGTCCCGGAAACCACTCGTTAAAGATATGCGAATAAATCGTACTTTTGAGCAGTCCCACCCGGACGTAGGAAACCTCGTTGATGCTGATGTCCGGAAAGTCACTCCGGGAAAGCAGGGCAAAGTTATCCGTCTGGTAGGCCATATCCGGCCAGATGAACCGTTTCTCCCGCTCTGTGGAGCGCACCAGCTCCGTAATCATCTGGGCCTCTCCGGATTCCAGCATGCCCATCAGCTCCGGCCAGTCCACCCGTCCGGGGTTCGCCCGCTCAAAACGCATCCCGGTAAAGGCGCTTACCGCCGAAAGCACATCCCAGGCGATGCCCTGCCATTTGCCCTCATGCCCGTTGAAAAAACTGGACGGGTAATTGTCATGCTCCGCGGCCACCCGCACCGTCTGCCCCGACTCCACCCGTCCGCTGACGTATTCCTTTTCCTCGCCGTTTAACTGGGCAAACAACTTATGGCCTAAATACTCATGGTAACCCTGGCTATAAAAACGGGCGAGCTGCCAGGAGCCTCCGTTTTGCAGCGCCTTTTGCACCACGGAAATTAGCGGCGCCAAAAGCGGATTTTGGGTGGACATGGAAACCGGGCTGTAGATCAAGGGGAAAAAATACTCCGCCCGCACATCGCCATAAGAATCAAAGGCGGCCTCGGCGATGCCCGTATCAAAAAAGGCGTCAACCTCGCCGGTTTTAAGCATGCGGTAGGCCGTGGCATAATCTTGAACAAAATATGCTTCCACCTCATGCCGCGCCAGCGCCAACACCTGTTCGGAGATGGCGGAATCGGATAAAAAGGCGTAGCGCAAGGGACGGGTTCTGGCGATACGGCTGATCTCCTCGCTTCCATCAATGCGCAGGTATTTGACCGAGCGTTCGGCAATGGCGCTGGTCATAAAATACCTAATCCTGCGCCTGGAAGAGGCGGTGAGCTCGCCGGAAAAATCTATATCCCTGCTTTCCAAACCGTTCAGCAAATCTCCCCAGTTATAAATGGCCGGTTCAAAAGGCATGTCAAAAAGTTTGCTCAGCCAAGCGCAAACGAGCCCGGCGTATCCTCCGACTTCGCCGTTGTCCCGGTAAAAAGCCTCGGCGCTGAGGTTCATGCCGTAAACAAAACGCCGTCCTTCGCTCCGCAAGGCTTCCACGGCCTTGATTTCTTCCGCGGTCAAACCGGGGATCTCACGATAGCTCTCATAAGCCGGGTAAAGTTCGTCCTGGGGCGTTTGCGCCGCCTCTTCGCAAGCAAAAACGCCCAGCAGAAAAACCAGAACCAATAGCCGGCAGCTTGTTTTTTTCACGGCAAACCCCGTTGACCGCTTCCGCGGGCCGTTACCTATTCCGCTTCAACACAAATGATATCCCCGGCGTCATCCGCATCCGCCCGTCCGGAAAGATTGGTAAGGCAAAACCCGCCGCCCGGGGTGACCAGAAAACTGTTCTCCACCCCCAGCATGCCCAGACCAGGCACCACCACCTTGGGCTCAACCGCCAGGAACATGTTTTCCTGAAGCGGTTCCGTAAAACGATCGGCCAGCGCCGGCCATTCGTCCAGTTGCAGGCCCAAGCCATGCCCGATGAAAGGCACCTTGTTTCCGCCCATTCCCAGAAAACCCTCGCCCAGATCATGCCGGGAGGCCAACTCCAGCCCCAGGCGGTACAAATCCTGGGGTATGGCACCAGGTTTCAAACGGGCCGCGATTTCCCGCTGGATCTCCAGGCAGACGTCCTGGGCCCGGCGGGCCGGGGCGGGTATGGAGGAGGGCGGCCCGGCAAAATAGAATACGGACTTGTCACTATTATAGCCCTCCAGGACAAAACCCACATCCGTGGCCAGGAAAGAATCCCGAGTCCAGACTTCCCCGGCATAACCCATGTAGCCCGCGGCCGGGTGCGCGCCCTTGAAGCCCAGAGGCCCGTTGTAATAACTGGGATACGCGCTGTTTTCGCCCACCGCCACATGTCCCAGAAAACTCTCCTCGCCGTGGGCGGACATGCGGATATGCCCGGAATGGCCAAGTTCCAGCATAATATTCCAAAGCAAGCGGGATATCCCGGCGCCGTCCATCCCCACCCGCACCCGCTGCGGGAAGATCTCGCACATACCCTGGTAATGCCGCCGGCCGGCCAGACGCAGCTTGCCCGCTTCCCATGGAGTCTTGACCGCGCGGGTCTGCTTGATGACCATGTCCGCCGGCAACAACTCGTAGTTTTTAAAATTCCGGCTGAAGTTCAGCCCCAGGCTCCAGCTCAGGCCTTCCTGCTCCACGGCGAAAACCGGCGGCAAGGGACTTCCCTGTTCGGCAAGCAAGTCCGGAATCTGGCCGTAGTTTTTATAGGCAAAGGCGCGGGTGGACGGACTCTCAAGCTCCACCCGCTCCAGCGCCTTGCGCACGGCCAGCGCCGGAACCCCTTCCAGGGGCAACCAGAACAGGCCGGGGGCGAAAGCGCCGGTGAGGTAATAGATATTCACTTTGGAAAAAACCATCAATCCGCCGGCCTGCGGGCAATGCTTCCGCAGAAGGGCCAGGCAGCGCGCCCGCCGTACGGCCAGCTCTTCTTCCGGAATAATCTCGACGCCTGTAAACATGGATTCCCCCGATAAACTGTCTATATCAAAGCCCCCTTTCCCTGGCAAATGGGCGATGGACGGAATTAACGGCGTACGGACGCGGGGTGCGGACAGCTTGCAAATTAAGACATATAACGGTATAGCTGGAGGCATAGGTAAAAAATTCGCGGCCGCCATGCGCGCCGCTTAACTGGAGGGCCTGTTTTGAAAAAACCGGTCCAGGCCCACGGCATAATCCCGGCCCGCTATGCCTCCACCCGTTTTCCGGGGAAGCCCCTGGCGGACATCCTGGGCAAGCCCATGTTCTGGCATGTCTGGCGGCGGGCTTCCTTATGTCCTGAACTGGCTTCCGTCACCCTGGCCACAGACGACGAGCGTATTTTAAAGACTGCCGGCCAGTTGGGGGTTCCGGCCCTGATGACCCCGGCGGACCTGGACAGCGGCACGGATCGTGTCTTTCGGGCCGCAGAACTCCTCAAGCTTCCAGAGGAGGCCGTGGTGATCAACATCCAGGGCGATGAACCCGTCCTGGACCCCGGCGCGCTCACGGAACTCATCGCGGCCTTCGGCGAGGCCACGGTGCAGGCGGCGACCCCGGCATACCCAGTAGACGCGGAAACGG
>WRHT01000076.1 GCA_009783115.1 Desulfovibrionaceae bacterium
TGTCCCTGTATGTCATCTTCGGTCTGGCGAAGGTGAGAAGCGGCAGCAAAACTATCGCCGAATCCTACATGCCCGAGGTACGGGACATCGTAGACATTGAGCGCGTGGTTCTCGCCGCCGTGAATGAAATGAGCCAGTATGTGGGAACTGGTGACCCAAAGCATTGGAACGGAGCCTGGGGCAAGCTGCGGAAGACCTCAGAGTTTCTTGAACAGGTTTACGCCTCCGCCGTTAGCGCCCAAGCATCCACGGAACTTTTCCAAGTCTTTTTCGTCGCCGAATACTCCCTCTCCGATTACATGCGGGCTTGCCAAAACACGCGTGAAATCATGGAAAATATGTCCGAGGTCATGGAGCGCATGGAAAAGGCGGCCGGCGCCTTCAACAGCCTGTTCAGCATCTTCACTAGCGAGCAGGGGTACATGGTCATGTCCGACCATGAGCGGCATGAAAACGGTTTCAATGTCAGGCTGGACCTCTTCAACCGCAGCCACAACGCCATGACCTTAAGCGATGAATTACGCTTTCAATTCATTGCGGGCCTGAATCTGGATAAACCGGATATGGCTGAAAAAGCCATGGAACACTATTCCCTGGTCGTGTCCATGGCTGAAAAGCTGGTCGTGGATACTCAGGACAGGGATCTGCAGGAATTGGTCGTCAAGGCCGTGGCCGCGGCCAAGGATTTTTTGGATAATGGAATCGCCTACATAAAACTGTGGCGCGAACGTCGCCTGGTCGCTTCCGAACGCGCCATCCTGCAAGATAAGCTGGTCAGCTCGACGTACCTTATTTCCTCGTTGGGCATAGAAAAGACCATGACCTTATCCGACAGCGCCGCTAGTATCATCTCGCAGCTTTCGATGCACCTGCGGCTAGGCCTGTTGGCGGCAGTACTCATAGCGGCGGTTTTTTCCGTTCTGCTCACCCGCCACATCACCAGACCCCTGCAACAAGGCGTAAGTTTCGCGGCTAACCTGGCCGCCGGGCGTCTGGATGAAACCCTGCGCATAACCGGCAGGGATGAAGTAGGTGAGCTGGCCGCGGCCCTGAACAGCATGGGGACGACTTTGCGGCAGAAAATAGAGGAATTGTCTCTTGCCAAGGAAGAAGCCCTGCGCGCCAGCTCCGCCAAAAGCAAGTTTCTTGCCAGCATGAGCCACGAAATGCGCACGCCCATGAACGCCATCATCGGCATGACCGTCATCGGCAAAGCGGCCGCGGATCTGGAGAAAAAAAATTACGCCTTCGAAAAAATAGAGGGGGCCTCCAGCCATTTGTTGGGGGTGATCAACGACATTTTGGATATTTCCAAGATCGAGGCCGACAAATTTGAGCTGTCCGTGGTGGAGTTCAGTTTTGAAAAAATGCTCCAGCGGGTCGTCAATGTGATCAATTTCAAAATGGAGGAGCGGGGGCAGATCTTCAGCGTGCATATTGACGGAAAGATTCCGGATATGCTGGTGGGTGACGACCAGCGCCTGTCCCAGGTCATCGCCAACCTGCTGTCCAATGCCGTAAAATTCACTCCGGAAGGCGGGTCCATATGCCTGAAGGCGCATTACGACGGCGAAGAAGGCGGCCAAGTCGTCCTGCGCCTTTCGGTGAGCGACACCGGCATAGGCATCAGCGCGGCGCAGCGGGACCGCCTGTTCCAGGCTTTCCAGCAGGCCGAAATCAGCACCGTCCGCAAGTTCGGCGGCACCGGGCTGGGTTTGGTCATTTCCAGGCGCATTGTCGAGATGATGGGCGGGGAAATATGGGTGGAATCCGAGCCGGGGCAAGGCGCGACCTTTATCTTCAGCATCCGGGTCGGCCGTGGTTCGGCCGTCCCGCATCCGCACGCGGCCGTTCCCCCGGACTGGGCCGCCGTCCGGGTGCTGGCGGTGGATGACGCGCCGAACGTGCTGGAATTTTTCAAGAACACGGCCGGCAATACAGGTTTTGCCTGCGATACGGCCTCCGGCGGCCTGGAGGCCTTGGCGCTGGTTGCGCAGAATGGGCCGTATGACGCGTACTTCATTGACTTGAAGATGCCGGATATGGACGGTATGGAGTTGACCCGCCGGCTCAAGGCGGACCAAGGCGCGCCCCCCGTCGTGATCATGATCTCGGCCATGGAGTGGAATATACTTGAAAAAGAGGCCAGAAGCGCCGGGGTGGACACCTTCCTGTCCAAGCCGCTGTTCCCTTCGGCCGTCGTTGGTTATCTCGGCGCCTGTCTGGGGCAGGATAAAGGCGACGGCCCGGAAAAAGTCCGTGCCGCGGAGGAATCTTTCGCCGGCCACTGTTTGCTTTTGGCCGAAGATGTGGAGCTTAACCGGGAAATCATCCTGACTCTTCTTGAACCCACGGAGTTGACCATTGATTGCGCGGAAAACGGGGTGGAGGCTGTACGCATGTTCAGCGCCGCGCCGGATCGCTATGACATGATTTTTATGGATTTGCAGATGCCGGAGATGGACGGTTATGAGGCCACCAGGCGTATCCGCGCTCTGGATAATCCGCGGGGCGGGCAGGTTCCTATCGTGGCCCTGACCGCCAATGTTTTCCGTGAAGATATTGACAAATGCCTGGCCGCGGGCATGAACGGCCACCTTGGAAAACCCCTGGATTTAAGCGAAGTTTTGGTCAAACTCGGCCAATACATGCTCACGCCTGAGTCATCGTCCGCTCCTTCATAGTAAACGGCAAATTGAGCTTGACAGCCGGGAGGCTTTCTACAAAAGTTAGCCGGAAGCTAAAAATCTATTTCCAGGAGTGATCCATGTCTTCTATTGAAGCGCAAAGAACCTATGCCCTGGTAGGAACCGGCGGTTGCGGCAAGACCAGCTTGGCGGAGATGTTGCTTTTGCAGGCCGGGGTGATCAATCGCCTCGGTAAAATTGAGGAGGGAGGCACGGCCCTGGATTTTGAACCGGAGGAGATCAAGCGCCGGGGCAGCATCCAGCCGGCCTTGGCTACCTACGAATGGAAGGGGGGCCGGCATTTTCTCATGGATTTGCCCGGCGACGGAAATTTTACGGGAGATATGGATCTCCTGCTCCTGGCCGTGGATTTTGTCGTTTTCACCTTGGACGCGGTGGACGGCGTGCGCCCGCTGACCAAGAAACATTGGCAGGCGGTGAAGAAAGCCGGCCTGCCCGCCTGCTGCTTCATAAACAAGCTGGATCGTGACCGGGCTGATTTTGACCAGGCATACGCCGGTCTGGTCGGTCTGGGGATCAAGCCGGTGCTGCTTTACGCCCCTTTGGGGCAAGGCGGTCTTACCGGCTTGGTGGACGTGCTGGCGGGCAAGGCCCTGATCTTCCAGGCCGATGGAACTACGCGGGAAGATGAAATCCCGGCGGATCAGCGGGAAGCCATGCGCGCTCTCCGGGAAGCGGCTATTGAAAACATTGCGGAAAGTGATGAATCCTTGATGGAAAAATACCTGGAGACCGGGGAGCTTTCCCCGGAAGAGATCCTCCGCGGTTTGCGCCAGGGAGTGATCCAGGGGGACCTCACCCCGGTCATGGCCGGCTCAGCCCTGGAAAACAAGGGCGGAGGGCAGTTGCTGGACCTTCTGGCCGCTGGTCTCCCTTCGCCTCTGGATCGCCCCGCCCTGGCCGGCGAACAGGGCGAAGAACTGCGCATTGACCCTGCCGGCCAGCCCTTGTGTTTTATCTTCAAGACCATCCAGGATCCTTTTTCCGGCGTGCTCAGCATCGCCAGGGTCATTTCCGGCAGCGTGAACAGCGAATCTTCCCTCAAAAACATGCGCAACGGCGAAATGGAGCGTATGGGAACCCCTATTTTGCTGACCGGCAAAAACCAGTCCCCTACCAAGGATAATTTAGGTCCGGGCGCGCTCCTGGCCCTGGCCAAGCTGAAAAATACCCATACCGGCGATACCCTGGCTGCGGATAAGCTGAACTTTTCCCTGCCTGTTCCGGCCCTGCCTCCGCAACTGATCTCCTACGCCCTGTCCCCAAAGGAAAAAGGCGATGAAGAAAAGGCCTATGCCGCCATGCAGAAGCTCACGGAGGAGGATGTCACCCTGCGCCTCAGCCGGGACGAGGAAACCGCGGAGATTATCGTCTCCGGCATGGGGCAGCTGCATATTGAAATCGCGGTGGAAAAGGCCAAACGCCGCTATAAGGTGGATATACTGCTGAATACCCCCAAAGTTCCTTACCGGGAAACGATTAAGGGCAAAAGCCAGGTGCAGGGCCGGCATAAAAAGCAGACCGGCGGCCGTGGGCAGTTCGGCGACTGCTGGGTGGAGTTTGAACCCATGCCCAAAGGCTCTGGCTACCTCTTTGAAGATGCCATCGTGGGCGGGGTCATCCCCCGCCAGTATATCCCGGCCGTGGACAAGGGGGTGCAGGAAGCCGCGGGCAGGGGGTTCCTGGCCGGCTACCCCATGGTGGATTTCAAGGCCCGTCTTTATGACGGCAGTTACCATAACGTGGATTCATCGGAAATGGCCTTCAAGATCGCCGGGTCCCTGGCCTTCCGCAAGGCCATGGAACAATGCCGGCCGGTGCTCCTGGAGCCAATCGTAACCTTGGCGGTATCCATCCCGGACGAATTCATGGGCGATGTCATCGGCGATCTTTCCAGCCGCCGGGGCAAGGTGCTGGGATCGGATTCCACCGCCGGGATCACCGAACTCAAGGCCCATGTGCCGATGAGCGAAATTCTGCGCTACGCCCCGGATCTGCGCTCAATGACCAGCGGGCAGGGCGTGTTCACGGCGGAGTTTTCCCATTACGAGGAAGCCCCGCCGCCGGTGACCGAAAAGGTGGTGGCCGAATACCAGAAGGTCCGGAAGGAGGAAGAATAGACGCCGCCATGTGAGCCGGGGATCTGCCCCGGCTCGCATGGCGGTTGCGGAAACGCCGCTTTACTGCCTGTTATTGTTGCCTCTGTTGCTGGAATTTTGCTTGTTGGAATTTTGCTGGTTGTCGTCATCCTTGTTGTTGCCGTTGTCTTTCTGCGCCGGTCTGCTCGTCGCCGGTTTGCTGTCCGTAGCGCCTGGACGGACGGTTTGCTGGGCAGGAGCGCTGGGTTTGGCCGAGGGCGCTGGAGCAGCGGGACGGTCAACCTGCGGGCGTTGCTGCTGTTCGCGCTGTTGCTGCTGACGTTGTTGTTCCAGGCGTTGCTGTTCCAGACGCTGCTGCTGCTCACGCTGTTGCTGCTCGCGTTGTGCGGGAGCGCTCGTGGGCGCGGGCGCTGGAACAGGACGGGCAACCTGCTGGGGAGCCTGCTGGCGCTGTTGCTGCTCGCGTAATTGCTGTTCGCGCTGTTGCTGCTGACGTTGTTGTTCCAGGCGTTGCTGTTCCAGACGTTGCTGCTGTTCGCGCTGTTGCTGTTCACGTTGCTGTTGCTGCTCGCGCAACTGTTGTTCGCGCTGCTGTTTCTCGCGCTGCTTCTGTTGTTGCTGTTCCCAGGCCAGGCGTTCCTGCGCCAGGCGGTTTCGCTCCGCCTGATCCTGGGTCTGGCCTTCGGCCTTCATGCGCCGGGCGCGTTCCGCGTCATAACTCTGTTGCTGCTCGCGCTGTTCCCAGGCCAGGCGTTCCTGTTCCAGGCGAATTCGTTCCGCCTGGCTGGCCCGGCGTTCAGCTTCCATGCGCCGGGCGCGTTCCGCGTCATAGCGTTGTTGTTCCCGCGCGGCTTCCTGCCGGTAGCGTTCCAATTCCAGGCGTTGCTGTTCCAGGCGCAGTTGTTCACGCCGTTCCCAGGCCAGGCGTTCCTGTTCCAGGCGAACCCGTTCCGCCTGGCTGGCCCGGCGTTCAGCTTCCATACGCCGGGCGCGTTCCTGCTCATAAAGCCTCTGCCCGCGATCCGCTTCCCCGCGGTAATAATCATCGTCGTACTGGTTGTAGTAATAGTTCTGGCCGGGATCTTCCCGTCCAGCGAGCTGTAAACAGCCTGGAACGCATAGCGCGAGCATTACAAGGAGCGCCGGGGTGATTCGCGCGTGGGGTCCGGACGTGTTCTGCCGTTTTTTCATGGGTAAACCGCCTCCTTTATGTTACATCTCAGCGTGAGCCGGGCAGCGGAATGATATACGCCTGGCGCAGCGTTTTGCGGTCTTCGCTCTGCCAGGAGCCGACCTTGCGCATCCCCTGCACCACTCCCAAAACGCTTTCCTTGGTCAGTTTGCGTAGTGATTCCCGCAGCGTTTCCTTTTCCTCCGCCCCCTGCGCGGTCAGGCTCCTTTCTTCGGTTTCCACGGTAAGGCTGTCCGAATTGACCCCGGAAAGATATTTCGCGGCGGCGTTTCTGCCCTTCACATCGATGAGCAACGGCGTCTGCGTCCTGTCCGCCAGCGGGTCGCCTTTCAGGGGAGCGCCTTCCACCACCAGGAGGTAGGATATTCCCTTATGTACATGGAGTCCCGCCCCGCCGTCAATCATCCAGGGACGTTGCAAAAAGGCCTCCCGCCATTCTTCTTCCAGGCTGAAGCCCGGCAGTTTGTCCGTATTCACGGCCTCGCCGCCCGCAAGGACTATCGGGGGCCTGCCCACCAGCACGGCTACCCCCAGGTGCTCGTCATCCGTCTTCCATTCGCCGGCCTGTTCAGCGCCCTGCAAAAGTCCCCGCACGGTCTCCTTGGTGGAGGTCTTGGCCCATTCGCGCAGCAGGCTGCCGCCAGGCCCTTCAGCCGTGATTTCCTCATATTGCTCTTGTTTACTTATGGAAAGCCCGAAGATCGCTTCGCTCAAGGCCTTGCGCGCATTGCTCACGGCGATGATCCGCGCTTCATGATCCGTGTTCGAGGCCAGGGCGGCAAAACCCACGCCCAGCGCCACCCAGCCCTGTTCTTGCGGGAATATTCCGCCGCCGCCGTTGGCCAGCATCGGGTTTTGATCCAGAAGTTCCTCCACCAGGGGGGCCACCCGCACGTCATAACAGTCGGCCAGGGGCGAGAGAGGCGCCAGGCTGATGGCCTGGATTTCGGCCAGGATAGCCACAAACGCCTTGTCACCGGC
>WRHT01000077.1 GCA_009783115.1 Desulfovibrionaceae bacterium
GCGGCAGGGGAGCCAGTTCCACGATCAGTCCCCTTTCGCGCACCGGGAGCATTTTTTTATTGGCCTTGAAGTCCGCATGTTTCAAAACGCGCGCGACTTGGGCCGCGAAGGGGGCAAAGACGGCTTTTTCCTGTTTCATTATGGAAATATTGAACAGTTCCTGTCCTTTTTTAACCAGGTCTCCGGGTTTTACATAAACCACCCAAAGGTCGCCGTTGCTGGGAGAACCTATATGATGCTCATTGGAAGGGTCGGCCAGGGGAGCATCCGGGCTGGAGGCGGTTTCTCCCTTGCTCACCTGCACGGCATGGCTCATGAATTCCGAGTCCAGCACATAGTGCACAACCGACACCCCGCCGGCATCCGTGGGCTGGATGCGCAAGAGGCAGATACTGTGCGGCTTGCCGCGGCTGTCCCTGAAGCTAAGTTCCCTTTGTTCTTCCAGTCCTTCAAACCATACCGGCAGGGGAAGGTTGTTGGGGTCGCCGAAACGCTGCTGGAATTCCACGGTCTTTACAGAATCAGCCGGGTGGTTAAGGTACATGATCAGTTCTTCCTCATTAGGATCGCGGTGGATCAGTTCTTTGAGGAAGGCCCGTTCCTTTTCCATGTCTACATCCGGAAGATTGGACAGGGGCAGGCCCTTTGTCCGGCGGGCCAAGGCTTCTTCCCAATTTTGCCCAAAGGCGCTCCGATATACCCAGTCCGGGGGAAAACCCAGGGGGAGCCGGCCATATTTGCCCAGGAGCAGATCCTTGAAGGCGTCGTTGCAGTCCTGGTAAATAATCCACCTTTCTTGCTTAAGTTCCCCGGAAAGATCCTTTTCTTCCTTTCCGGCCACGGCCTCCAGCACCGCCAGCAGGCGGCGCACCTCTTCCTCGCCGCCGCGCTTATAGGCGCTGGTCACTGCCAGGAAGGCCGTGTTCCAGGTGATTTGCGAACCGGGGGTAACGTCATGGTAAAAGACGATCCGGCGGGTGCCAGCAAGAAAGCGCAGCATGTAAGGCAGGAGGCTGATGTATCCCTGCTGGAGGGCCCCTTCCTGTGAAGAGGAGGTGGCTCCGCCGGGCATGCCGTGGGCGCGCGCTTCGAAATCCGTACCCTGGAAATATGGCGGAACGTAGCGGTCATAATAGGGCATGATCTGTTTCAGCACAAAGTTGCAGTCATGGACCGCTTTTTTGTTCAGGCTGGTTTGCATCTCCAGGTCTTCTTCCAGGTAGGCGGCGGTGGAGAGGACTTCACCCTGGCCGTACCAGCGGGCGGCCGCTCCCATTGAAACATCCAGGATGCGTGCCCCGGCTTTTGCGGCCGCGCCCACAGCCGGGATGAAATGTCCGTCCGTGCAATGGCGGTGGTAGTGCAATACCAGGGGCGGCCATTTTTTCAGCAGGGCCGTGACCAGCCTGGACATGAAGGGGGCCGGGCAAACTCCGGCCATGTCTTTCAGTCCGAGGGTTATATGCGAGCAGACCTCCAGAGGGGACAAACCAAGGATGCCGCCGGCCATGCGCAGCATTTCTTCGGCCACCTCCAGATAATGTTCCACGCTGAAGGCCGAGCCGTAACTGAGGGAAATGGCCGGTTCAAATACGCAGTCCCGGTGTTCCAGGGTCACTTCCGCGATGGGCCGCATATTTTCAATGTGGTTGAGGAAGTCAAAACAGCGGATAATCTGGAAATGGGCGCAGACCATTTCGGCGGTGGCCGTCATAAGGTTGCGGGACATGGGTTTATAGCCCAGCAGGTTGGTGGAGCGCAGGAGGATTTGCTTCATGGTTTTGGGAGCGAAATTGTTCCATTCCCTGGCTTCATTAAAGGGATAGGTCATATTGGCCAGCATGGCCACGTGAAAATGCGCTCCTCCTCCGCTTTCCAGCGAAAAGAAGCCGCAGTTGTCCAGGTAAGGGCCGACCAGGCGATCTTCTGCCAGGCGGAAACGGTTGCCGCTGTTGGACTGGGTGTTGTCCCGGCAGGTGGTGTCGGTAAAGTGGATTTTTCCGGAATCGCGCAGGTAGTCCAGCAAAACCTTGCGATCTCCCCTGGGATAGGGTGAGGACTCATTGGCATCCTCATGGCTGATCGGGGGGCAGACGGTGACGTTGCCGGCCACCCTGGGGGAAGCCGTGTGGCGGTATTCGCCCAGTTGGATGAAGGGATTGAAGCCCCTGGCGGATATTTCCGCGATCAGCCGGGACAGGCGTTCGGATTCCGGGGCTAGGTCGTTGTAGTCCAGGAGTTCGGGATGGTCGGCGATGAAGGATGTGCAGACTTCGCCCCGCCGGAATTGTTCGTTTTTGAGCACCTGGCGGTGGAAGGGAATGGTGGTTTTGAGTCCGCCGACTATGTATTCGGTCAGGGCCCGGCGCATGATGGCCTGGGTCTTGTCCCAATTATTGCCGTAAGCAATGAGCAGGGAACCGGCGGAATCATAGTTGGAGGGGAATTCGTAGCCGGCGGACATGTTGGAATCCAGCCGCACTCCCGGTCCGCCTGGTGATACATAGCGGGTGATGGTGCCGGCGTTGGGGGTGAAATCTTGTTGGGGATCCTCGCAGTTGATGCGCACCTGGATGGCATGGTGCAACGGAGAGGTGTCCTTTTCGTTAAAGCGCAGCTTCGCGCCGAAGGCCAAGGCGATTTGTTCCTCCACCAGGTCAATTCCGTAGCGGACTTCGGTGATCCCATGCTCTACCTGTAGCCGGGTATTGACTTCGATTAGGTATGGCTGTCCTTCTCTGGTGACCAGAAATTCCACGGTGCAGAGAGAATCGTATTTTACGGCCGCTACCAGTTTGCGGGCGTATTCCTTCAAGCGCGCGCGCAGTTCCGGAGTTATGCCCGGCCAGGGAGAGGGAGTGATTTCAACGAGTTTTTGATGATTGCGCTGCACTGAGCAGTCGCGTTCGTCAAAAGTGAAGATATGGCCGTACTTGTCGGCGATGACCTGGATTTCAATGTGGCGCACCTCGGTCAGGAATTTTTCCACAAAGAGGCGCGGGTTGCCGAAAGAGGCCTGGGCCATGGTCGAGGCCTTGAGAAAAGCTTTTTCCAATTCCTCATCGTTATGCACGGCAAAAATGCCACGGCCTCCGCCCCCGCCTTCGGCCTTGAGCATGATGGGGTAGCCCGTGTCTTTGGCCGCCCTGCGGGCTTCAGGGATATCCACGGCCCCATCCGAGCCGGGCACCACCGGAATGTCCAGGCTCTTGGACAAGTGGCGCACCTGCACCTTGTTGCCCAAAAGGCGCATGGCCTCAGCGCTGGAGCCTATGAAGACCATGCCCGCCTTGGTGCAAAGAGCCGGAAAGGCGTCATCTTCCGAGGCGAAACCCCAGCCGGGGTGGATGCCGATTACCCCGCGCTTTTTGGCCATGGAGATAATCAGGTCCAAATCCAGGTAAGCCCTGGGGTTGTGGCCGAGGGGCAGCAATTCTTGGGCCGCGGACGCGGCCGGGGCGGTTTTGTCTATATCGGTGGCGGTCATTATGGCGATGCCGTCAAGCCGCTCACGCACGGATCGGCAGATGCGCCTGGCCGGGATGCCCCGGTTGGCCACCAGGATTGGCTGGCCTTTAAGTTCGGCCAGAACTTGCTCGTAGCTTTTGCCGGACACGATTTTTACCTTCCTGTATGCGTTGTGGCTGCTTGCCTGGTTTATTGCAGCAGGGCGATGCCGCCGGAGGTGAATTCCCGCGCGCCGCGTTCGTACGCTCCATGCGGCCTCAAGATCAGTCCGCCGCGGGGTGAGAGGCCGATGAATTCTCCGCTGATACTTCGCTCCCCGTCCGTCAGGCGGATATCCCGCCTGAGCCAAAGCAGGCGAGCCTCGGCCCGTCCCGGCAGATCCGCCGGAGGGCTGTTCAGAAAACCCTTATAGACTGTTTTGATGTTTTCTGCCAGCTTGCTCCAGAGCCTTAAGGGGGTTTTCCAGGCAAAGCCTTCCGGCAGGCGGGCCGGGGGCAGGCTTGCGTCTTCGCGCAGCATTCCTGGGGGTGGCAGATGCCGGCAGTTGATCCCCAGGCCGGCCAGCATAACGCCTCCACGCTCCTCCAACAGTATTCCTCCAAGTTTGCCGTAGCCCCCGCCATTTTTCAAGACCAGGTCGTTCGGCCATTTGATCTTCAGGGATAGCCCCAGCTCAGCAAATGCCTCCAGCAGGAGCAGGGCCAGGATGACGGAGGCGGAAGGCCCACTAAAGATTGTCTTTTCCGGAAGCCGGAAGCTCACATGCAAATTACCGGCAGGAGAGTGCCAGGGACGGCGGAGCTGCCCGCGTCCGGCTTCCTGGGTCAAGGCCAGGATCGCTCCCCAGTCCGGCAGCGTTTGCAGTTCATGCAGACGCCAAGCCAGGTCAAAGGTGCTGGAAACCCGGCCGCAAACAATAATATCCGCCGGCTTGGGGTTGTCCGGGTCAAAAGAGTCCATGTCATCCGGCAGTCCTTCCAGTTCAGCGGCTTCCCCTGGGTTCAGGGGCGCGGCTAGTCTGTCCAGGCCGGAGGAGAGCAGGAGCAATTTGGCAGGACCGGGAGTTTTTGTTATCATATATGGATGTCACGGTATTTTTTGGCCGGCGGCGCTGTCCGCGATTTGCTCATGGGCCTTACGCCCAGGGATTTGGACTATGTTTTCGCCGGGCCGGAAGAAGAATTTTTAACCCTTAATCCGGAGGCGCGCAAGCTGGGCGCGGGTCCGGCCTACGGCCTACATGGGCGGGAATTTACGGCCCTTGGCCTGGATCCGTTTTCCAACCTGCTCCGGCGCGATTTTACGATTAACGCTTTTTTGCTGGCCGAGGACGGTGTGTTGCACATGCACCACTCTGCATTAGCAGATCTGCGGGCTGGGCGTCTTTCTCCGGTGTCGAAGGAAAGCCTGATCCGGGATCCTTTGCGGGTATTCCGCGCGGCCCGCTTTTGCGCCCAGTTTCCAGGGCTTCAGCCGGACGCCTTTTGCCTGTCAGGCATGGCGGAGGCCGCGCGTTCTCCGGCTTTCTCCGCTCTACCCGCAGAAAGGGTGGGGCAGGAATGTTTGAAAGCCCTTCTGGGTTCCAGGCCGGGCAATTTTTTGCGCGTTTTGGGCAAGGGGCAGGCCCTGGGACATTGGTTTGAAGAATTGGCCGTGGCCGGGATGATTCCTGCTGGCCCCCCGCCCTACCATGACTGTGATGTGTTGGAGCACCTGGCCCGAGTGATGGACCGAAGCGCGCTGGAGGCGCGGACCCGCGGCCTGGATGGGGGGATTGCGCGGCTTACCGTCTGGATGGCCTTTTGTCACGATCTCGGCAAGGTGAATACCGCGGCGGAGATGCTCCCACATCATTATCAGCATGAATCCAGGGGCAAAGGGGCGGCACGCTCCCTGGCCCGGCGTCTGCGTTTGCCCTCGAGGCTGATCCGGGCCGGTATTTTGGCCGCCGGTCTGCACATGAAGGCCGGAAATTACCCAAAGCTCCGTCCCGGCACCCGGACGGATTTGCTTATGGAGGCGTACGCGCCTGGCCTGCTTCAACCTCTCTTTCTGCTGGCCCAGGCGGATAGTGGCCAAACCGGGCTGCTGGAAGCGGCGCAGGCGGATCTGGAGCGTATCCTGGCAGTAAAGCTCCCCCCGGAGTGGGAAAATAGGGGTTCGGCTTCCGCCCTGCGCCTGCGGGATTTGCGGGCCATGTCCCTGGCCAGCTCCCGGCGAACTTGAAGGTAAGGTAGCCGTCCAGGCTCTGTTCAGGGCTTGCCAGCCGGGTTCTTTTTGGGTAATTATTCCTTCCTTAACCGTATGGAGAGCTATCATGAAAATCAGTTATGAATTGTTGCCCAAAGAACGGCAGAAAACTCCCCCGGCTGAAGTCACCAGCTTTGGAGCCATCCGTACCAATCACATGTTTGTGGCCGATTACCGTGACGGAGATTGGCGCGATCCGCGCATTGTGCCCTACGGTCCTTTCAGCATCATGCCCGGGGGGTGCGGCCTGCATTACGGGCAGACCCTGTTTGAAGGAGCCAAGGCTTTCAAGCACGTGGACGGCGAGGTTTATACCTGGCGTTTTGATGAAAACGCCAAGCGCTTCAACCATTCCGCCGCGGTTTTGATGATGCCGGAGATGCCCATGGATATGCAGATCGAGGCCCTGGGCCGGCTGATTGACGTGGAGAGGCATTGGTGCCCCGGCGTTCCCGAGTCCTCCCTGTACCTGCGCCCGTTCATGTTTGCCACCGAGGACATGTTGGGGGTCAAGCCCAGCAACGCCTACACCTATTGCATCATGCTTTCGCCTTCAGGTCCGTACTACAGCGGTGGCTTCAACAACGCCATTACCCTGCTGATTACCGACAAGTACCATCGGGCCGTGTCCGGAGGCACAGGCTCTTCCAAGTGCGCCGGAAATTACGCGGCCTCCCTGCGTCCGGCCCAGTTCGCCTATGAACACGGGGCCACCCAGGTGCTTTACCTGGATTCTTCCAACACTTATCTGGAAGAAGTTGGGACCATGAACCATTACCATGTGCTCAAGGATGGAACCTTTATTATTCCGGCTTTCACCGACAGCATCCTGCGCTCCATCACCTCTTTGTCGGTGCTGGCTCTGGCGGAAATGGGCAAGATAAAAGCCCGCCAGGAATCCATCCCCCTCGCGGATTTCATTAAAGGGCTTAAAAACGGTGAAATTATTGAAGCCGGCGGTTTCGGCACGGCCGCCGTGGTCAGCCCTGTGGGCAAATATATCTTTGAGGACGGCTCTTTTCTTACCGTGGGCGATGGCAAGGTGGGGCGGCACAGCCGCGCCTTGTATGAACTTTATTCCGGAATGCAGACCGGCAGGATCCCGGCCCCGGCGGGCTGGACTGTCAAGGTGCCGCGTTATTCCGCGTAATTCCGCCAGGGTTCCGGCAGAGCATTCCGCTTTGCGGTGGAATCCGTCTTTTCCGGTGCCGGGGCGGGTTCATCTCGGTCCGTCCTCCGCTGAGACACTCGGCTTACTT
>WRHT01000078.1 GCA_009783115.1 Desulfovibrionaceae bacterium
CAACCCGGCAAAACAAAACAAAAACTGAACCAGGAGACTGTCATGGCTGTAAGCCCCAATCGTCTCGGCCGCGGACTCGGCACAGACATCCTCTTCGCCTCCAAAGAGCCCGCGGCCTCCACGGAACTGGCCAAACCCCTTCCCCTGGCGCACATTACCCCCAATCTCAAGCAGCCACGCCAGAAATTCTACCAAGAATCCCTGGAAGAACTCGCCGAATCCATCCGCCGGCAGGGGGTATTGCAGCCCATCTTGGTGCGTGGAATCAAAGACAGCACGCCTTTTCGCTACGAGATCGTGGCCGGTGAAAGACGCTGGCGAGCCGCCCAACTGGCCGGACTGACCGAAATACCAGCCATTGTTCGCGATTTGGATGACCGCGAGGCCTTGTTCGTGGCCCTGGCCGAAAACCTGCAGCGGGAAAATCTCAACCCCCTGGAAGAAGCCCTGGGCTTTGCCCGTCTGAAGGAAGAATTCCAACTGAGCCAGGACGACATCGCCGGCATGTTGGGTAAAAAACGCAGCACCATTGCCAATAGCCTGCGCTTGCTCAATCTTGGCGAAAACTCCCGCAAAGCCCTGGCCGAAAACCAAATCAGCGCGGGACATGCCCGGGCGATCCTGGCCCTGCCGGACACAGCCGCCCAGGATGCCCTGCTGGAGCGCATCCTGGACGAACAGTTGACGGTGCGCGACAGCGAAGGACTAGCCGCCCTGCGCAAGGGCGAAGAACCGGAAAACGCGCCCCCGGGCAAGGCGGCTTCCACGAAACGCCCCCAAAGCGCCGTCATGTTGCGCCTACAAAACAGGCTCGCCGAAGAAATACGCCTGCCGGTCAAGATCAGCGGCCAGGAAGACCGCGGACGGTTAAGCATCCGCTATGCCAGCAAAGAAGAACTCACCTCCCTGTTGGAGAAAATGGGGCTGGAGGCGGTATTATAATGAACGAACCTCTCCCCCGGCCAGAAGAACTCCTGTCCAGGCTTTCTTGCCTGGAAGGGGCCAAAGTGCTGATCATCGGGGATCTCATCCTGGATGAATACCTCCTTGGCGATGCCGGGCGCATTTCGCCGGAAGCCCCGGTGCCTATAGTCCTGGTGGAAGAAGAACGCTTCATGCCCGGCGGAGCCGGAAACGTGGCCCGCAACATCCGCTCCCTGGGCGGACAACCCCACCTGATCAGCGCGTGCGGCGACGGGCACAACAGCGCCCTGCTCAGGCAAATTCTAAATAATAATTCCCTGGCCGCGGACCTTGTCCCCCTGCCCGGACGCCCGGCCACCACCAAAACCAGGATCATGGCCCGTGGGCAGCAAGTGGTGCGCGTGGATCGCGAAGATGCTTCCTCCATCCCCAAGGAGGCCAGCCGGAAAATCCTGAAAATCCTGTCCGGAATATGGAATGAATTCCCGGTGCTGGTGCTCTCCGACTATGACAAAGGGGTCATCAACCGGGAATTTATGGAGGGGCTGCGGGAACTGCGCCTGGAAAACCCGCGAAAAAACAAAGTGCTGGTGGACCCCAAGCCCCGCAATTTCCCGCTCTATCAAGGCCTGGATCTCCTCACTCCCAATGCCTCGGAAACCGCAGCCGCAGCCGGCATGCCCGCCCATACCCAGGCGGAAATACTGGCCGCCGGCCGGACCATCTTCGCCAGGAATAACTGCGAAGCTCTCCTGAGCACTCTAGGAAGCAACGGCCTGGCCCTGTTCCAAGGGCCCGACGATGTTCTGCACATCCCCACCGTGGCCCAAAAGGTCTTTGATGTCAGCGGCGCGGGCGACACCGTGATCGCCACTCTGGCCCTGGCCCTGGCAGGCGGCCTGAACTTGCTGGAAGCCAGCATGTTGGCCAATTTCGCCGCCGGCAACGTGGTCGCCGAGGTCGGCGCGGCCACCACCACCCTGCCTCAAATCGCCCAAGCCATCCAGACTCTGGGTCGTCTCCCCCTGGAACGCTGGCTCTGAACCTTGATGTAGCGCTGGAACTTTAAGAAGCGAACCCTGAATTTCTTAGGAACAACGGCTGAACGCGCAGGCCGCGCAGATCAGGCAGCCTTCCTGGAAGCGCAGGCTGTTCTGCCCACATTCCGGGCAGACGTTATGCAGGGTTTCCCCCTGTTCGTTCTCCACCCGGCATTCGGAGTAAATATCCTCCAAAACCCAGGCGATGCCGTCCGGGATGGACTGGATATTGCCCTTTTTACCCTGCTGAAAGACCGGGCTGTCGCCGCCGATACCCTTGATCTGCCTGGCTATATCCTTTACCGGGGTGCCTCCGCGCAGGCAAAGGGAAATAAGGCGGCCTATGGCCTCGGCCTTGGCCATGATGGAATATCCGGATTTGCCGATGGTGGCGAACACTTCAAAAGGTTTGCCATCGAGTTCATTGACCGTGACATACATGGTGCCGTGGCCGGTATTAACCTTTTGGGTGATGCCGGTGAGACGCCCGGGCCGGCTGAGGACCGCGGCGCTATGCGGCAGATCCGGCATTACATCCGGCAGCGGCTCCTTTTCGGTCCCGGCCGTAAGCACCTGGCTGCTGCGTGAACCGTCACGGTAAACCGTGACCCCCTTGCAGCCGAGATCGTAGGCCAGATGATAGATCCGGCGCACATCTTCCACCGTGGCCGAAGCCGGCAGGTTCACGGTCTTGGAAACGGCATTGTCCGTATACTGCTGAAAGGCGGCCTGCATGCGCAGATGCCATTCCGGCTCGATGTCCATGGCGGTCACAAAAACCCGGCGCAGTTCCTCCGGCAGAGCCTCAAAAGAGGCGATGCTTCCGGCCTTGACGATCTGATCCAACAGTTCCTGGCTGAAATCCGGGGCATTTTGCAGGGCTTCGGCGAAAACCGGATTAATTTCCTTGAGGTTTTCACCGTCCATGACCATCCGGTCAAAGCTCAAGGCAAAAATAGGCTCAATGCCCGAGGAGCATCCGGCCAAAATAGAAAGTGTGCCGGTGGGGGCAATGGTGGTCAGGGTGGCGTTACGCAGGGGGGCAAGTCCCTGGGCTTTCAGGGCGGAATGAGCGTAAGCCGGGAAGGGACCTCGTTCTTCCGCCAAGGCCATCGAAGCCTCACGGCTTTCTTCGCGGATGAAGCTCATGATCTTTTGGGCAAGCTGAATCCCTTCCTCGCTATTATAAGGAATGCGCAACAAAAAGAGCAAATCCGCCCAGCCCATGACCCCCAGGCCGACCTTGCGGTTGGCCAGCACCCTTTCGGTTATTTGCGGCAGGGGGAAGACCGAGGCTCCCACCACGTTGTCCAGGAAGCGTATCGCCAGATGGATGCAATCCTTGAGTCCGTCCCAGTCTATGCCGCCCTGTCCGCCGTTCTTGGGCGGCTGGTAAAACTTGGTGAGATTGACAGAGCCGAGATTACAGGCCTCAAAAGGTAGCAGGGGCTGTTCGCCGCAGGGGTTGGTGGACTCAATATCCCCCTGTTCCGGGGTAGGGTTATCCCGGTTGATGCGATCAATGAAGATAATCCCAGGCTCGCCGCTCTGCCAGGCCTTGAGCACCAGCAGTTCGAAAACCTCCCGGGCATTGGCCCGGCCGATTTCGTCAGATGATAAGGGGTTGATCAAGGGGTAATCCTCGCCCCGATCCACGGATTCCATAAATTTCTCGGTCAAGGCCACCGAGAGGTTGAAATTGTTGTATTCCCCGTCTTTTTCCTTGGCCCGTATAAAATGCATGACATCAGGATGGTCCACGCGCAAAATGCCCATATTGGCCCCGCGCCTGGTGCCCCCTTGTTTGATCTGTTCCGTGGCCGTATTAAAAATACGCAGAAAAGAAAGAGGACCGGAGGCCACCCCGCCGGTGGATCCGACCCTGCTGTCGCGGGCCCGCAACCTGGAAAAGGAAAAACCCGTGCCCCCGCCCGATTTATGGATCATCGCCGCATGTTTTACCGCGTCAAAGATCTCCTCAATAGAGTCTCCTACCGGCAGCACAAAGCAGGCCGAAAGCTGCCCCAAGCCAGTCCCGGCGTTCATCAGGGTAGGGGAGTTCGGCAGAAACTTCCAACTGGTCATCAGGCTATAAAATTCTTCCGCCAGGTCCTCCACCTTATACCGTGAGCCCGGGTATTTATTTTCTTCTGCGGCCATGGATAAAGACACCCGCCAGAACAGATCCTTGGCGTCCTCCACAGGACGGCCATCAGGTCCCTTAAGGTAGTAGCGTTTCGCCAGCACAATGGCGGCATTGGGGTTTAGCTCGACAGGATTCAGCGTTGAAGATTTTTTCATAATAAAATATAGGGTTAAAGATAAATAGCGGCAATATCCGTCCGTAAAAGGCCGAAAAAAACAATTAACCCAAGCGGCGGGCAATGGGAAGGCGAGCAAAAAAAATTATGTCTTAACCAACAATATTTATTTTACATTTTTTTATTTGTTGTTTTTACGCTTATATAGGTAAAAACCGCGCCGCGCCTGCGAAATAGCTCATAAGGCGCTAACGGCAAACCAAACAGGAACTACATGAACTTTGGGTCTTTCCTGTATAACCGCAAAAATGCGGCGGCGGTCCGGGACGCTGAAAATTTCTCCAGGGGTTCCCTGACCGGGACGCTTATTTTTCATGGTCCGCCGGCCTGCGGCAAAACCTGTCTCCTGCTGTCCATACACGCGGCCATGGAAAAAACTTTTCCGGGTTCATCTTGCTATTTCAATATGTTAAAAGACTGTTCCTCCTTTATGAAAGACAAGGAAAAACTGGATAACTCTAAACTTTTACGCTATATTCTTCTGGACGACGCGGAGGCGGACAAGCTGGCGGAGATAGCGGCCTGCGTAAAAAAACCAAGGGGATTTATTCTGGCTCTTAGGTCAGGCCGGAAGCCGGATGAAATTCCGGCGGCCTTTATAGGCAAAAAACCTGAAATACATACGCTGGCCATGCCGGATTTGGATATACGCCTCCGCTGGCTGCTCCGGAGAGCGCACGAACTCGGAATTACTCCGGATAACCGGCATATATTGAAATTAGCCGTAAACTATCAGGATTTGGAATCAGCCTCAAAACACCTTAACAAAAAAGACGCCGCTTTTATGGTTAATGTCCGGGCAATACCTCTGACCCCGGAAGAAATCATTCAAAAGGTGGCTGATTTTTTTGGCATAGGCCTGGAACAAATCCTGGGAAAAAGCCGTGTCAAAAAAATAAACCTGGCCCGGCAACTGGCCATGTTCTTATGCCGGGATCTCCTAAAAGCCGGCCTTAAATTCATAGGAGACTGTTTTCACGGAAAAAACCATGCCTCTGTTTTATACTCAATAAATAAAATAAGCATGTTATGTGAAAAAAACCAGGATATGCACAATTTGGTGACAAGGCTTAAACAAAATATAAATCAACAGATAAATCCGCAGCCGGCCGCAAAAAAAAATTCCAGGCCAATGGTATAAAAAAAACGTTACTGTTCAAATTATTATAAAATAATATAACATGTTATATCTATTATAAACAAAAATCAAACCCTTTCTTCTACCACTAAAAGGAGATTATTATGAATATTAAAATTTTCAAAGAGGATGTGCTTGATGGTTTGCAAAAAGCCGCCAATATCATCCAAAATCGCAGCGGGTATCCATATTTGCGCTCATTATGGCTTCAGGCTGGAGAAAACCGGGTCAACGTCATGGCCACGGATATGAATATTGAATTTAAGGGAAGCTATCCTTCCGAAGTTTCAGCGCCAGGCTTGGTAGGGGTACAAGGAAAGGATTTTGTTGAAATAATCCGCCGGGCTTATCCTGGGGCCATTTCCCTTAAACTTGACGCCGAAGGTAAGCATTTGAGCATAGATCAGGGAGGGCAGCAGGGCAGTTTCAGTTGTAAGATGCCGGTTCTTGATTCCTCCTGGCGCCAGGATCTGGCTGAGTTCCCGGATAAAGAATCCGGGCAGGTGCTTTGGTCGGGCGATTTTTTTCAGGAACTCATTGATAAGGTGAGTTATTGTATTTCGGACGGCGATGGCGAGAACATTTCCTGTATGCTGATTAAGCCGGGAGAGGGGTCTTTTATTGACGTCTGCGGACTTAATTCGCACCAGATGGGGATAATCCGTTTTACCCACGACGATTTGCGCGCCGTTCTTCCGGCCTCTGGCATTTTGATCCAGAAAAAATATCTCCTGGAACTAAAAAAATGGATAGGAAACAAGGATGTTGAAATAAGCCTTGACGAAAAGCGTGTTTTTCTCCGGGATGTTGATCACAAGGAGCTTTTCAGCCTCCCCCTGTCTTCTTATCAGTATCCTGATTATTTGAGCCTGCTTGAAAGAAGCAAAAGCCGGTCGACCTCCAGGCTGACCGTAAACCGCAAAGAGATAATTGATGCCCTGGAGCGGCTTTCCATATTTAATTCAGACGCGAATATTTTCACCTGTTATGATTTGAATTCAGCAGGTCCGGGGGTGTTATCCGTATCGGTGAAATCCCAGGACAAAGGATCCTGCAATCAAAAACTTAAAGTTGATTTTGATGGGGATCTTAAAGTTATATCCTTTCCCACCAAGTCCATGTTGGAGATCTTTTCCCATTTCCACTCCGAAAAGATCGATCTGATGATGGACGCCGAGAATCCTTGCGCGGTCAGCGGTGGAGAAGATCCCGATTATACGGTCATTATCATGCCAATGAAGGTGAATGAACATGTCAATTACCAAGAGGAAAAAGTTCAATGACTGATTCAGGGCGCGCATCGTCCTTATATAATGCGGAGAGCATAACCGTTCTGGAAGGACTGGCCGCCGTGCGCAAGCGGCCGGCCATGTACATAGGCAGCACGGACGGCCGCGGGTTGCATCATCTGGTCTATGAGGTGGTGGATAATTCCATTGACGAGGCGATGGCCGGACATTGCAGCAAGATAAGCGTCCGGCTGCACCTGGACGGTTCATGCTCGGTT
>WRHT01000079.1 GCA_009783115.1 Desulfovibrionaceae bacterium
CGAAGATATTTATGTTATGCAGTCCACTTGCAGCCCGGTAAACGACAATCTCATGCAGCTCAGCCTGTTGCTGGACGCCCTGAAACGCGCCAGCGCCAAACGGGTAACCGCGGTAATACCGTATTACGGCTATGCCCGCCAGGATCGCAAGGTCAGCCCGCGCGCGCCCATCAGCGCCAAGCTGGTGGCCGACATACTATATGCCGCCGGTATGCACCGCCTGATCACCATTGATATGCATGCCGGGCAAATCCAGGGTTTTTTCAATGTCCCGGTGGATAATATCTTCGCCGCCCCGGTGGCTCTGGAGTGTCTGCGCGGCATCAAAGGCGAAATTGTTATTGAATCCCCGGACGCCGGCGGGGTTGAACGGGCCAGGGCTTATGCCAAAAGAATCAATGCCGGCCTGGCGATCATTGACAAACGCAGAGATATGCCGGGCCAGGCCAGCGCCACCCATGTGATCGGGGATGTAAAAAACAAAGTGGCGGTGGTGGTGGACGATATGATTGACACCGCCGGCACAATGGTGGCCGCGGCCGAAGTGCTCTTGAAATATAAAGCCACGGAGGTTTATGCCTGCGCCACCCATGCCGTGCTTTCCGGACCGGCTATGGAACGTCTAAACAAATCGCCCTTCAAAAAGATTTTCCTGTCCGATACTATTCCCAGTAAAGCAACATTATGCGACAAAATACATATTTTTTCCATCGCGAACCTTTTAGCCAAAGCCATATACAACACCCATACAGAATCCTCCGTCAGCGAGCTTTTTGTTTGAAAGCCACCCGTCAGCAACGGCGAAAGTCATGGCTGAGGATCAAAGGAGAAAAAAATGTCTGATTTACTTACTCTAAAGGCGCAAAAACGCGAACAAACCGGCAAAGGCGTCTCACGCAGACTGCGCGCCGCCGGACAAATTCCCGCTATTTTTTATAACAGCAAAGGCGACAACAAACCCCTGACCGTGAATGAAAAAGAATTGTTCATGCTCTACCAGCAGGTCAGGCGTACCAAGGTATTCAACCTGGAAATAAACGGAGGAGGAGCCAAAGAAATCCATCCGGCCCTGATCTGGGATGTGGATTACTTCCCGGTGAAAAATCGCATCCAACATCTGGATATTTTCGGAGTGGACCTGGAAAAGACAATTAAAATCCGTATTCCCCTGGAATTCACCGGAACCGCCAAAGGCGCCAAATTGGGCGGGCAAATGCAGGTATATCACGAAACCGTAATGATTATCGGCAAACCCTTGGCCCTGCCGCAAAAAATTTCCATGGATGTCTCTGACTTGGACATAAACAACTCCATACGAATCAAAGACTTGCCTCTGTCCAAGGATTTGAAGGCGGACATGGATCCGGAAACCACCCTGGCGGCCATCGTCATGATCAGCGAAAGCGCGGAAGAAGGCGGAGCTGAAACCGAGACCGCTCCAGCCGCTGCCGCTGAATAAGCGGACCCCCGCGCCAGGCATGCAACTGGATGGAATACTGGTCGGCCTGGGGAATCCGGGTGAAGAATACGCGCGCACCAGGCATAATTACGGTTTCATGCTGGTGGATGAATTACTGGCGCAGGCCGCCACAGAACCTTGGGCCGGCCTGGAAAAACTCTCCTCTTCCAGCCGGAATTTTGAATTATGGCGGACCAGGTTCAGCCCGCCGCCGGCATTGCCTTGGTTGCTGATCAAACCCTTGACCTATATGAATTTGAGCGGCCAGGCGGTAGTCCCGGCCATGTCCTATTTTCGGGTGGACAATCAAAACCTTGTGGTGGTCCACGATGAAATGGATTTGCCCTTGGGACACATGCGCCTGAAATGGGGCGGCGGCTCCGCCGGCCACAAAGGAATAATTTCCCTGGAGCAGTCTCTGGGGACAAACGCCTTTTACCGCTTACGCCTGGGCATAGGCCGCCCCCCCGCAAACGCCGCGGCCGGCTATGTAACATCTTCCTTCAACCCCGCAGAATTATCCATCGTGAAAGAAGTTCTGGCGGCGGCCTGCGCCGCCGTGCGGCAATTCAAAAAAACCGGCTTTGATATATCCCGCCAAACCATCAACAGTTTCAGGCCAACGGTTGTCGGGCCGGAACAAAACTGAATGCCGCACAAAAACGGAGTTTTGAGCGGCTCCTAGACTGTATGCCGGTTTTAGGATAAACTAATTTTCCGTAAGCTTATCAGAAAACCGCAGGCCTGGAAGGCCGCGGTTTCCGACACCGCCAGGGTCTGCCTACAAACCGCAAATCCTTATCGCGGAACGCTTGCGGGCGGAACTGCCTTATTTAAGCCGGTCCCGCCTGAAGGTATGCTACAAGGATTTTGCTATGGATTTCTCTCTGGGGCAGCGCGTGGTTTATCCCACCTATGGCGTGGGAACGGTCGAAAATATAACCGACCAGATTATTGGCGGCTCCAGAATAAGCCTATATATCGTACGCATCCTGGGGAACAACATCACCTTGATGGTTCCGGTGAACAATGTGGGGCATGTGGGACTACGCAACCTTTCCAGCCCGGAATACTGCCGGGAAATCCTGGAAAGTTTGAAAGACCGCAGTAATTTTACCGGATATACGGGACAAAACTGGAACCGCCGTTACCGCGAATATTCCGAAAGACTCAAAACCGGCACCCTGGCCGATTCCTGTAATGTTTTGAAAGAACTCCTGCTCATCAGGGGAGAAAAAGAACTTTCTTTCGGAGAACGACGTCTCCTGGAGCAGGCCATGAACTTTGTAACGGTGGAAATAGCCTGTGTGCTGGAAAACCGGCAAGAATCGATCCAAAACCACATTGAGGCCATGTTTGAAGATATTTTACCCGGACAAGAAAAAAATCCATAAAATGCTTGCCAACAATATGGATATAAGGTAAATTGCCGATTGAAATTTATGTTGTTGCCAGTTTCACGCCTGAGATGCCGGTTTGCCGGCAGGCCCGGTTTGCCTGATAATTGTTACGCAATTCATTTTTTATATTTCTGAATTGTTCCAGGACGGATACCAGTTCCCCCCCAATTTTCTGTTTCATGTGATCTGCCTGGAATTAAAACTCTTTAAACAATTTCATATTGAAATTGTCCTAAACGGCGAACGCACGCAACTCTGCCGCAAAAATATTCATTCACCCTAACCTTTTTATATTTGGAAAAATGCGCAAAAAAAATTCCAACAACACAAATTATGAAGAAAACGGTATGAATCTATCTGAGCTTAAAACCAAAAGCATGCTTGATCTCATGGAGCTGGCGGAACAATTCAATATTGAAAACCCCAGCAGTATGCGCAAACAGGAACTAATCTTCGCCCTGTTGCAGAGCTGCGCCACGCAAAACGGCGCCATTTACGGCGATGGCGTACTGGAGATATTGCCTGACGGTTTCGGTTTTCTGCGCTCTCCCCTGAGCAGTTATATGCCGGGACCTGATGATATTTATGTCTCTCCTTCACAGATACGCCGCTTCAGCCTACGCAAGGGAGATATTGTTTCCGGGCAGATCCGCCCCCCCAAGGAAGGCGAACGCTATTTCGCCCTGCTCAAAGTAAACGATATCGGTTTTGAAGGACCGGAACACGCCAAAAATCTTGTCCTTTTCGATAACCTTACCCCCATATATCCAGACCGCCAAATGATCATGGAAAACGGCGAAAAAAATTATTCCTGCCGGGTAATTGACCTTATGGCGCCAATAGGCTGCGGACAGCGCGCGGTCATCGTCGCTCCGCCGCGTACGGGCAAAACCATCCTGTTGCAAAATCTGGCCAATTCCATCAACGCCAACAACCCGGACATTTACCTGATTGTGCTGCTCATCGACGAACGGCCGGAAGAAGTCACCGACATGGAGCGTACCGTGGAACGGGCGGAGGTGATTTCCTCCACCTTTGACGAACCGCCGCAACGCCATGTGCAGGTATGCGAAATGGTGCTGGAAAAAGCCAAACGCCTGGTGGAACGCAAACGTGATGTGGTCATCCTGCTGGATTCCATAACCCGCCTGGGGCGGGCTTACAACGCGGTCACGCCTTCCTCCGGCAGAGTGCTTTCAGGCGGTTTGGACGCAAACGCCCTGCAAAGGCCGAAACGCTTTTTCGGCGCGGCCCGCAACATAGAGGAAGGCGGCAGCCTGACCATCATCGCTACCGCCCTCATTGATACCGGATCGCGCATGGACGAGGTGATCTTTGAAGAATTCAAAGGCACCGGCAACATGGAGATTTACCTGGATCGGCACCTGTCCGAAAAACGCGTCTTTCCGGCCATTGACATCAACCGTACCGGAACCCGCAAGGAAGAATTGCTGCTTGCCGATGATACCCTTAACCGGGTCTGGATTCTGCGCAAAATCCTAGCTCCCATGTCGTCTATAGACAGCATGGAATTTTTGTTGGATAAAATGCGCGGCACCGCGAATAACAACGATTTCATCAATGCCATGAATAAATAATCCTGCGGAGGTTTTATGGTAAAAACAAAAGCCGCTCCCGAAGTTCCCACGAAAAACCTGGCCCTGGATCTGGTTCGCGTAACCGAGGCCGCCGCCTTGTCCTCCGCCCGCTGGCTCGGCAAAGGAGAAAAAGAGGCCGGCGACCGGGCGGCGGTGGACGCCATGCGCCTCAGCTTCAATTCCATGGCCATAAAAGGCACAGTAATCATAGGCGAAGGTGAAAAAGACAAGTCCCCCATGCTGTATAACGGCGAAATCGTCGGCCTAGGCGAAGGCCCGGCCCTGGACGTGGCTGTTGACCCGGTGGAGGGGACCAACCTTTTGGCTTTCGGGCGTCCCAATGCCATCTCCGTGGTAGGCATAGCCCCGGCCGGGGCCATGTATAACCCCGGCCCGAGCTATTACATGCGCAAACTGGTGGTAGGACAGGAAGCCCGCGACGTGGTGGATCTGGATGCCCCGGTGGATGACAACCTGATAAAAATAGCCAAAGCCCTGGGCAAGGACGTGGACGACCTGGTGGTTTTCGTGCTGGATAAACCCCGCCATCAGGATCTGATCAAGCAAATTCGCCACACGGGAGCTCGCATCCAGCTACATACCGATGGAGATGTCTGTGGAGCGCTGATGGCGGTGGACCCCCGTTCGGAAGTGGATGTAATGATCGGCACCGGCGGAACTCCGGAAGGGGTGCTTGCGGCCTGCGCCATTCGCGGCCTTGGAGGACAGATCTACGCTCGCCTGGACCCGCAGTCATTTGTGGAAAAAGAGGCGATTCAGAAAGCCGGTGTTGATATTCGCGAAACACTAACTGTGGAAAGTTTGGTCAAAAGCGAAGACGTCTTTTTTTCGGCCACGGGCATATCAGGAGGCACCTTCCTGCGCGGGGTGCAGTACACCGGCAACGGAGCCATCACCCATTCAATGGTGATTCGCGCCAAAACCGGGTCGGTGCGCTATGTGGAAGCCCTGCATAATTGGGAACGCCTGATGAAAATCAGTTCCGTCAAGTACGACTGATCGCGAACAACAAAAAAAACGCGGCACAATAATGTGCCGCCGGACAAATCTTGGTCAGACCCCCGGCAAAAAACCGGGGGTCTGACTTTTAATTACTTCAGGGTTTCCATAACACGGCGCAGTTCCTGGGCCATGCCGGAAAGCTCACGCACGGCTGCGGAGGATTGCATCATGCCGTCAGTCGTTTCCACGACAATTTTGTTGACTTCCTCAAGGGCGCGGTTGATCTCTTCACTAGTCGCACTTTGCTCTTCAGCGGCGGTGGCTATGGAAGCAACCACCGTGGAACTGGAGGCGGCCAGAGACAAAATTTCGCCAAGCGCCTCACCGGAAGAACCGGCCAGGCTGTTGGCCTCGGCCACGCTGGCTACGGCCTTCCCCACTTCGTCAATATTTACGCGCGCGGACTGCTGTACCGCATGGATGGAGGAACCTACCTCATGCGTCGCCTGCATGGTTTTTTCCGCGAGCTTCCTGACTTCATCCGCGACCACCGCGAAACCCCGCCCGGCTTCGCCGGCCCGGGCGGCCTCAATGGCCGCGTTCAGCGCCAGCAGGTTGGTTTGATCCGCGATATCGGAAATGACATTCATCACGTTACCGATGCTCTCGGCCTGGGTTCCAAGTTCCTGCATGTTATCCTGTAAATTCTGTCCAACCACGTTCACCGCGTTGATCGCCTCCACCACCCGGTTGACCAGCTCCGCCCCCTGCTGCGCCTTGACGCGGGAATTTTCGCTCTGTTCTGAGGCTTCACCGGCGTTTTTCGCCACCTCAAGCACAGTAGCGTTCATCTCCGTCATGGCGCTGGCGGTGGAATGCACCCGGTCACGCTGCATTTCCGCCCCCTGGGTCACATGCTCCACCTGTGCGGACAGCTCTTCCGAGGCGGCGGCCACACGATCTGAAATTTCCATGGCCTGCCCGGCAACGGCCAACATGGTACGCTGTTTGGTTTTAATTTCGCTTATATCGGCGCAAACTTCCAGATACCCACGTACCGCTCCCGCCCGGTCACGCAGCGGGATGGCGGTGACGGAGAGGTTCAGGTTATTGCCGCTGTCCGGAAAAATATCCACTTCACCGCCCGTGGCCCTTCCCTCGCGTTCGGCAATCTGGACGAAACACTTATCCGTGCGGCAGATGGAAGTTTTAAAACAATCGCCACAGACTTGGCCGGTCTTGTCACCGCCGAGCACCTTTTTGGTGGCGTCGTTGTTATAGGTCATCTTAAGGTCAAGACCCCCGGCAAAAAGCGCGATCGGAAGATGATCCAGGGTCGCGGTGTAAGCATCGCTAACCGTATTGATGGACTGAACCAATTCTTTGAAGGAACCGGAAAAAGCCTCGGCGTCGGGTCTGATCCTGTAATTCCCGATAAGAATTTTATCAGCCGCCTCGGCCGCCTCGGAGATAAGCTTTTCCATCATGGCCGGAATGGCCTGC
>WRHT01000080.1 GCA_009783115.1 Desulfovibrionaceae bacterium
CCCTGAGCGCCGGCGGCGGCGTAATGGGTGCTGAAATACTGGCCTTTGCAGTCATTGCCGCACAAAGTCATAAGCTCGGCGGATCCCCAGGCGTCCGATCCCATGAATGGTCCCTTGTAGCCAAGATCGCGGGCCTGCTTGATGATCAACGCGGCGAAGCTGTAATTTTGAGGCAGGAAGATAAAATCCGGCTTGGCGGCGTTGATTTTGGTAAGTTGCGCCGAGAAGTCCTGATCCTTGGGGCCGTGGGATTCAAAAGCCACAACCGCGTCTTGACCGTTGAGCTTTTCCCAGGTCAGCTTGAAATAATCGGCAAGCCCCTTGGAATAGTCGTTGGAAATCTCAAAGAGCACCGCGGCTTTTTTCGCCTTGAAGGTCTTTATGGCGAAATCGGCCGCCACTGGAGCCTGGAAGGGGTCAAGGAAGGCGGCGCGAAAAACCCAGGGACGGTCTTTTGTCGTTTCGGGATTCGTGGACCAGGGGGAAATCATGGGGGTTTCGTGTTCGTCGGCGACGCCGCCCGCGGGCACAGCCTGGCGTGAAGACTGCGGGCCGACAACGGCCACGACCTGATCACGCTCAATAAGCTTCAAGGTCACGGTAACCGCAAGTTCCGGCTTGGCTTCATTATCTTCGTAAATGAATTCAAGCGGATATTTTTGTCCGCCGACTTCAAGGCCGCCCTGGGCGTTTATTTCCTCTTTCATCAATTCCGCGGCGTAGCGCGTTCCTTCGCCTACCTTGGGAATTTCACCGGTCAACTCGATAGGAAAGCCGATTTTGATGGTCTGCGCCGCCTGGACGCCGGTGTTCATCGCGAACGCCAAGACTAAGGCCAACGCCCAAACGCCGAATATGTGTGCCCGCATATATGCCTCCTCAAGGCAAAGTAGGGTGAAGGAAAATATTTTCCCAAAAACAGCCTATCCCAAAAGCAGCCAAGATGCAAACCGGCAAGCGCAAGGGCAACGCCCCGGTTTGAACGGGGGCGCGGCCCCCGGCCCCCGCCAAAGGAGCGTGGCTCCTATGGAAGCCTAAATTTCCATGATCTCTTTTTCTTTGGCCAGAAGCGCCTGATCCACCTTGCCCACAAAGCTGTCCGTGAGTTTTTGAATGGCCTCCTGGGCTTTTTTGCATTCATCCTCGCCAAGACCCTTGTCTTTTTCCAGCTTTTTCAAGGCCTCATTGGCCTCGCGCCGGATGTTGCGGATGGCCACCTTGCCCTCTTCGGCGTATTTTTTGGCCACCCTGACCAGTTCCTTGCGGCGTTCCTCGGTCAGGGGCGGAATGCTTATGCGGATGAGCTTGCCGTCATTCATGGGAGTAAGCCCCAAATTGGCCGCCATAATGGCCTTTTCCACCGGAGCGAAGGCCTTTTTATCCCAGGGCTGGATGGTGATGGTCCGGCTGTCCGGCACGGCAACGGAACCAATCTGGCTGATCGGCGTGGGGGCGCCGTAATAGTCCACTTTGATGTTCTCCACCAGGGACGTGCCCGCCCGCCCGCCGCGCAGCCCCATGAAATCCTTGTCCATGGCGGCCAGGGCCTTCTGCATCCGCTCTTCAGCCGATTTCTTTATCGTTTCCATGCGTTTATTCTCCTTGCACTATGGTGCCCACTTCCTCGCCCATAAGCAGACGCCGTATATCCCCGTTAAACATGCCGCACACGATGATGGGTATTTTATTCTCCATGGCCAGGGAAATAGCCGTGGTGTCCATTATGCCAAGACGTCTGGCAATGGCCTCGCTGTAAGAAATACGGCTGTACTTGACCGCGTCCGTATACTTAACCGGATCCTTGTCATATACCCCGTCCACTTTGGTGGCCTTGATCAGGGCCTCGCACTTGAGTTCCATGCCGCGCAGGGCCGCGGCGGTATCGGTGGTGAAATAGGGGTTGCCGGTGCCGGCGGCGCAGATGACTACCCGCCCTTTTTCCAGATGGCGATCCGCCCGGCGGCGGATATACGGCTCGCAAATCTCCTGCATGGTGATGGCGGAAAGCACTCTGGTGGCATGACCCAGCTTTTCCAGCGAGTCCTGCACCGCCACGGCGTTCAGCACCGTGGCCAGCATGCCCATATAGTCCGCCGAGGCCCGCTCCATCCCCTGCGTTGCCCCGGCCATGCCCCGGAAAATATTCCCGCCGCCGATGACCACGGCCAGTTGCACCCCGTACCTCAGAACCTCGCCTATCTCCGTGCACAGGGAAGAAACCGTCGCCGGGTCAATGCCGAAATGCCCGGACCCGGCCAGGGCCTCGCCGCTGAGTTTAAGCAAAACCCGCTTATACCGCAAATTAGCCATCACGCCTCCCTTTTGCGAAATTCCGCCTAGTTTACTCCAGGCCGGAGGAACAGACAACTTTTTTACAGGACCGCGCCTTGGGCCGGCTCAAAGGGATCTCGACAGAAAACGCGATCAGGAACCTGATCCCAGGTGCTCCCGCAACAAGGCCAGCGCAGGTTCGTCCGTAAGCTCGAACTGGACGGTGGTCAGGACGGCCCAGCCCTGCTCCAGTTCATATTTATCCGTGCCCGGAAGCACCTGATCCTGAGGGACGACGCCTTCCATCCACCAGTAAGGGCGTCCCCACGGATCCAGGCGCTCATCATATGAATCGTTCCACTTGGCCCCGCTTTGAGGGCAACAGCGCACCCCCCGGCACTCGCTCAGGGGACAGTCCGGCAAGTTAAAGCTGATTACCCGGTAAGGCGGCAGCCCCGCCCAAGGGATGCGCGGAATCATCTCCACCGCGAAGCGCGCGTAATCCTCCAACTCCGACATGGAGGCCTTGCGGGAATTATGCGAAACCGCCAGGGCGGAGCAGCCCATGAAAGCCCCTTCGGAGGCCGCGGACAGGGTTCCGGAATAAAGGATATCCGGTCCGACATTGCTGCCCGCGTTCATGCCGGAAACCAGGAGATCCGGCTTTTGATCCACCAGCCTGGAAAGCCCCAGTTTGACGCAATCCACCGGGGTGCCGGATACGGCGATGCCGCTGAAGTTTTCCTCCTCCACCCGCCGGATGCGTAGGGGCTGCTGCACCGTAATGGCATGCCCGGAAGCGGAACGCTCCTCCAGGGGAGCGACCACCCGCACCCGGTGTCCGGCCCGCAGAAGCTCCCGGTAGAGAACACGCAGGCCGGGGGCGAAAATACCGTCATCATTGGTCAGGACTACGAACATGCTTACCTCGCGGCGGAATTTTGCATTGGCTTTAGCACCTGCCGGAGAGCCTGTCAAAAAGGCCGGCTGGAATTTTACCTTGTCAGGAAAGACTTTTGCCTGTATTGAGCGGTCAAGATCAATCCGGAGAAAAATAATGACCCGTTTTTTCATCCCCCTGGCCTTGTTCTGCCTGTTCCTGAGTTCCGCGGCCTGCCAGGACGGCCGGAACGCCGGAGAATCGCGCCTGGCCGTGATCAACACCGACGGCGTTTTCCAGCAGAGCAAACTGGCGCAGAAAGGGGTGATCTTCATCACTTCGCAACGCGCCATCCTGGACGAGGAGCTGGCCAGAATCCAGGGCGAGATCACGAACAACGCCGGCAACCAGGAACTGGAAAAACGTCTGCGGACGGAAATGATCCAGATGGAGCAAGCCTTTGACCTGATCCAGATGGAAACAGCCACCCGCATCAATGACCTTTTCGCCCAAATCCTGGAAGAATACCGCCAGCGCCGCAACTTGGAGATGATCCTGCCCATGCAGGTGGTCCTCTCTCACCAGCCCGGCGCGGACATCACCTCTGAAATCGCGGCCCTGATGGATCAACAGAACCTGGAATTCAGCCCTCCGTCCAAGGGGACGGATCCGGCGGATCCGGGCGCATCCCCGGAAAGCAAATAATTTTCTGTTGACCTGCCCGGGCAATCTGGATAAATACAGAGCACTCGCGCTATTCCCCGGTAGCTCAGCTGGCAGAGCGGGTGACTGTTAATCACTAGGTCCGCGGTTCAATCCCGTGCCGGGGAGCCAAAAATGACAAGGGTTTTGAGTGAACGCTCAAAACCCTTTTTCTGTCAAAATCCGGGACCGGACAAAAAGCCCCCTTGGGGAGTATATCCAAGGGGGCCTATATTGAGAGCACAGGCACAATGGACGGCCTTCTCTCCGCCCAGCTCTCACGTCCGGAATATCACCCGCCGGGCCGGACGTCTGTTGCGGAGGCTACGTTTTTTGGAAAAAAAATCCCTCACCTCCCACTCCCACGGATCTACTCCATTTTTTCGGCCCGCCGGTCTTTGCCAGAGCGCCGTTCGCCATTGCGCCTGTCCTCGCTCGTGTGTGCGGTATACAACATCTTGTCGTACATCTGCTTTTCTTCTTCAGACAGTTTATCCCCAAGCGCGTCATGCATCCGCCTCGTCTTCTTCCGCCTGCTGGATATCCGTTTTTCTTCGCTCACCGCTGTTTCCTCCCTCAATATTTTTTCCTGCGCTTCGCCTTCTTTCCACAGCCTGTTTCATTCATGCTCATACTGAGCCGGTAACTCGAGAGCCGTTTTTTGCCGCATTTTTGCGGCGCCGGTCAACGCCGCATGCATGGCGACAATGCTTCTTTGTATTTGATTTCTATTTCTGCCGTGTCGCCGTGCCCATTCCTTTTAATTTTGCACGAGTATATGGGATTACCTCCTGAAAGGCAAATTGGCGGGCTTCAATACCTTGCCCACTAGAGCGACACGATCGTGAAAGACCTCCGACGGCGCGTTCAGCCGCGCCTGGCTCCCAAGCATATCCCTGAAAAAAAGGCCGGTTGCCCGGCCTTTTTGCGCTAATACAGCGTTAATTAAATCTAATTTTAGCCGGCGGCGGCCGCGAGTAGACATCCTCGCACGGCAGGAAGCTCCAAAACAACAAAAACCAAGCCAGCATTAACAAAAATATACAAATATCACCTTTTAGTTTTTGAGCTTCTGGGAATCCAATAATGGATTCCCAGTTTGCGTGTTTCTTTGGTTTGTTTTATAATGATTCATTAATATTCCCTTTGCATTAAACTCAAATACAGATGACTCATTAATATTTCCAGCAAAAGGAAGTGCCGCTATTTTTGTGTAGTCATAATACCAAACTTCCACATTATTCATTTGTGACTTACTATTAGGATGTCCTAATGCAGCTATAATATCCGCCTGTTTTGTTTTACCATTCTCAAATTTTTCCATTTGCTCTTGTGACACATATATACCTGTCTTATAATCCAGGGCACTACAAGCACATATTAACATTGTAAGAACTGCAATAGATATAATACCATAATTCTTTGACATTTCGTGCTCCTTTGCATTCAGGTTGAATAGTAACTGTTTCTTCATCAGCCAACTTTGGATAACCACACGCACATATATCAAGAAGCCATGCTCACTCCCATGATTCCGAGCAACACGGGAGAAAGCGCAAAACCAACAATGGTAAGTATCCACGCGAGTATCACTACGCCAATACCCCCAATATTTTTGCTCTTTACGGCGACGAGCGTTCCAATTAACGCCACGACCGCCGCTAAAGGGATAAATAGTGTTCCGATGGTGAACATGCCAAGGATTGCGAGAACACACGCGATTATGCCAGGGATAATTCCAGAATTCTTTGACATTTCGAGGCTCCTTTGTCTTCAGGCTGATTTGAGTTTCAGCGGCAATTACCAATTATATGACCAGACCAAGGTATACATTTGTATACCTTAAATGCAAAAAAAGCAACCCCCTGTTATTATGATTCAATGGATGCAATGCCCTTTCTGAATGACGCCTTTAGGCAAATCCTCCGGGCATACAGGGAAAACGCCGGGCTGACGCAAAAAGAACTCGCCGAAAAAATCGATGCCTCTCTGGCTGCGATAAAAAAGCTGGAGCACGGAGATCGCGTCCCCTCGCTACGTACGGTTCTGGCTCTGTGCCGTGGATTGGGCGTTAAACCGCACGATTTTATCACCGATATAGTTCGCAAGCTGGCTTTTTTGGAAGGTCAAGACTGACGGCAGGGCAAGGCCGCTTTGGCAAAGGCGCTTCAATCCCGTGCCGGGGCCCAAAAAAAGGGTTTTGAGCTCTCACCCAAAACCCTTTTTTGTTGCCCGGCAATGATGGCTTAGCGCAATTCACCCATAACCGTGTTCAGTTCCTGCGCCATCTGGGAAAGTTCCTGCACGGCGGCGGCCGCCTGGACCATGCCGCCGGCGGTCTCCCCGACGATCCGGTTGATTTCCTCGATGGCGCGGCTGATCTCCTCGGAGGTGGCGCTCTGTTCCTCCGCCGCCGTGGCGATGGAGCTAACTGTCGCGAAGCTGCCCGAGGCCAGATGGACGATCTCGCCTAGGGCCTTCCCGGAGGTATTGGCCAGGTCCGTGGCCTCGATGATGGCCTGGGCCGCCTTGTTCGCCTCATTGATGTTGGCATGCGTGGCATGTTGGATGGCCGTGATGTTGGAGCCCACTTCCTGGGTGGCGGCCATGGTCTTTTCCGCGAGCTTGCGCACTTCATCGGCCACCACCGCGAAACCGCGCCCGGCTTCGCCGGCGCGGGCCGCCTCAATGGCCGCGTTCAGCGCCAGGAGGTTGGTCTGATCCGCGATGTCGGAGATGACGTTCATCACCCCGCCGATGTTTTCCGCCTGGATTCCCAACTCCAGCATGCTCGTCTGCTGGGCCGCGGCCACCTCGTTCACCTGGTTGATGGCCCGCACCACCTTGTCCACCAGGACGGCTCCGTCGTTGGCCTTGGCTTTGCTCATTTCAGACTGTTCTGAAGCCTGGCCGGCGTTTTTCGCCACCTCTATCACCGTGGAATTCATTTCCGCCATGGCCGTGGCCGTGGATTCCACCCTGGCGCGCTGTACCTCCGCTCCGCGCGAGACCTCTTCCACCTGGGCTGAAAGCTCTTCGGCGGCCACGGCCACCCGGTTG